>JACZXC010000167.1 GCA_022571825.1 Myxococcales bacterium
CAGCAAGACCTCGGACGTCGCCGGCGACGGCACCACCACGGCGACCTTGCTCGCCCAGGCCATCTTCCGTGAGGGAAGCAAGCTGGTGGTGGCCGGCATGAATCCCATGGAGCTGAAGCGCGGCATCCAAGCCGCCGTCGAAGCGATCGTCGCAGAGCTCGCCCGGGTATCGAAGCCGACCCGGGACTCCCATGAGATCGCCCAGGTCGGAACGATCTCGGCCAACGACGACGAGACGATCGGCGAAATCATCTCCGAGGCGATGCAGAAGGTGGGCCGTGAAGGTGTGATCACCGTCGAAGAGGCCAAGTCGATGGAGACGGTGCTCGAGGTGGTCGAGGGCATGCAGTTCGACCGCGGCTATCTCTCGCCCTACTTCGTGACCGACCCGGAGCGGATGGAGGTGGTGGTGGAGGAGCCGATGATCCTGCTCCACGAGAAGAAGATCAGCAACATGAAGGACCTGCTGCCGCTGCTGGAGCAGATCGCCCGCCAGGGCAAGCCGCTGGTCATCGTCGCAGAAGACATCGAGGGCGAAGCGCTGGCGACGCTCGTGGTGAACAAGCTTCGCGGCACCCTCAACGTGGCGGCCGTCAAGGCGCCGGGCTTCGGCGATCGTCACGTGGTGAACAAGCTTCGCGGCACCCTCAACGTGGCGGCCGTCAAGGCGCCGGGCTTCGGCGATCGTCGAAAGGCGATGCTGCAGGACATGGCGATCCTCACTGGGGGTCAGGTGATTGCCGAGGAGCTCGGACTCAAGCTCGAGAACGTCACGACCAAGGACCTCGGAAAGGCCAAGCGGGTGGTGATCGACAAGGACAACACCACCATCATCGATGGCGGCGGCACCAAGAAGGACATCGAGGGCCGCTGCGGTGAAATCCGCAACCAGATCGAGGAGACGACCTCCGACTACGACCGCGAGAAGCTCCAGGAGCGACTCGCGAAGCTGGTCGGCGGTGTCGCCGTGGTCAAGGTCGGTGCGGCCACCGAGACTGAGATGAAGGAGAAGAAGGCCCGGGTGGAGGACGCGTTGCACGCCACTCGCGCTGCGGTCGAGGAGGGCATCGTCGCCGGCGGCGGCGTTGCGCTGATCCGGACCCAGAAGACCCTCGAGGCCCTCAAGGTGGATGGCCAGGAGCGGCAGGCCGGCGTCAACATCATCAGCAAGGCCCTGGAAGAGCCCCTGCGCCACATCGCCGAGAACGCGGGGATCGATGGCTCCATCGTGATCGACAAGGTGAAGTCGGCCAAGGGCAACATGGGCTTCAATGCGCAAACCGAGGTGTACGAAGATCTGATGAAGGCCGGTGTGATCGACCCGACCAAGGTGGTGCGTACGGCACTGCAGAACGCGGCCAGCGTCGCATCGCTACTGCTCACTACCGAGGCGCTGGTCGCCGAGAAGCCCGAAGACAAGGAGGCCGGTGGTGGTGGCCCGCCGCCCGGCATGGGTGGGATGCCCGGCATGGGCATGTAGCCGAGCTTCGGCTCAGTTCATGAAACGGCCCCGGGGGCGAACCTCCGGGGCCGTTCTCTTTCTCCGGACCCGTGGGTCCTGGGATCAGTCCCTAGCCCGTAGAGAGACGAGCCCTGGCGGACTCGATGTCGCTGTCCATCACCGTCTTGCGCCGATTCGCCTCTGCTGACGCCTGCGCCTCTTTCGCGAGTCGCGCGATGTAGTCTTCGGTGGCCGCAACTGCCTGGGTAAGCGCGGAGCCCGATACCCGCAGGCCGCCCCCGTGCTTGGTGAGGAGCCGCTTCACTACAGCGTTGGGAAGATCTGCCATTTTCACCCTCCATCGTCCTTCGGCGGATTCCGACCCCCAAAACCCGGGTGTCGGAGGAGGCGATGCTAGGAGCGGCTGTACGGGCCTGTCAACGCGTTTCCGGAAAGAACCTTCCCCGAAGGGACCCCGGGGTACCGGATCCTTGACGGATCAGAAACTCGGCGGTGGCCCGAGCCAGCGCCGGTCCGTCTCGATCGACCGGTACCACGTGACCCGATGACTCCAGCCAGAGCAGTTCGGGCCGGTCAGAGCTCACCTGCTCGATGATCGATCGGGCATCCGCCGGATCGGCGGTCCGGTCGTGGACGCCGTGAGCCACGAGAATCGGGCACCGCACGCGTTCGAGCTGTGGGCGCACCTGCGCCTGCAAGCGCATCAGCTCGTGGACACTGCGCAGGGGCATGACGCGGTACCCCGGGTGTCGCCTGCGTGCCTGGGGATCCCGGATGTCCGACCCCCGCTTTTTCGGGAAGGGCACCAGGTACTTGAGCCACGGCACGATCCGCGGAACCACACCCCGAAGACGAAGGGGCGTGGCGACCGTCACCACCGCGTCGGCCCCGGCCTCTGCCGCGAGCTGCAAGGTCAACAGGCCACCCATCGAGAGCCCGACCACGAAGACCCGCGCGTGGTCGGCACGCAGGGCGCGCAGGTGAGATCGGGCGGCCTCGAGCCAATCCCGGTGGGTCGTTGCGGCGAGGGCCCCGGGGGTGTCGTTGTGTCCGGGGAGCGCCGGTCCCAGAGCCCGGATCCCCCGGGCCGCGAGTGCTGCGCCCAGGGGACGGACCTCGTAGGGAGTTCCGGTAAGGCCGTGCAGACACAGGGCCGCCGAATCCGCTCGGCCGCTTCGGCCGCTTCGGCCCGGCAGGTCGAAGGGAGACGCGTCGACGCCGAGGTCACTCGACGAGCTCACGCCCCCCCTTCTCGGCGGCCCGCACCACATCGCGCAGCGGCGCTCCGGTCCGCTTGGCGGCGCGCTTGCAGTCGTCGTATTCGGCGCTGACCCGGGCTCGCCCATCGCCGTCGAAGATCAGCTTTACGCCCAGGCGACCATACGGGGTGACGACGCTCCGCTGCTCGCGCTCGAGCAGGATCCGGTCGCTGTCTGTGATGCGCACACCGGCGGTGGTCGATTCTGCAAACAACACCGCGGCCAGGGGGATCCGATCCGACGGCCGGGCCAGAACCCGAACCAGAAAACCCGGCCGGTTCTTCTTCATCTGGATGTGCTGGAGGGACACGTCGAGCGCCCCGGCCTCGAGGAGCCGCTCCATCAAGTAGTCGAAGTGTTCGGGAACGAGATCGTCGAGATTCGTCTCCAGGGTCACAATGCGATCCGATCGGCGGCCCCCACTACGGCCCAGCACGGCGCGCAGGACGTTGGGCATGGGTCCCCGTCGATCCTCTCCCGCCCCGTGGCCGATGGAGGTGACCGTCATGGCGGGAAGCCCGCAAAACTCGTCGACGACGGTTCGGAGAATCGCGGCGCCGGTGGGGGTCACGGTCTCCCAGTCGACGTGTGCCGGGACCGTGGGAATTCCGCGCAGGAGCTCGAGGGTCGCCGGAGCGGGCAGCGGCAGACGGCCGTGTTCGGTCTCTACCGTGCCACCATGGCCGAGTGCGACGGGGGAGGCCGTAACCCTCTGGATACCCAGGCGCGACAGACCGATGGCGGCGCCGACTATATCGACGATGGCATCGACCGCTCCCACCTCGTGGAAGTGGACCCTTTCGATGGGTTGACCGTGCACCCGGGCCTCGGCGCGGCCCAGGGCTTCGAAAATGGCGAGAGCCCTCTCGCGAATCTCATCCGCCAGGCGGGCCCTGCGCAACAGCCGCTGGATCTCGGCATACGATCGTCCATGGCGATGAGCTCGTGGTTTCGGAACCTGCACGACCAGATGACGCGCCGACAACGGTCCCCGTCTCACGCGACGGACGCGAAGGCCGTGCTCGACACCGAGCCCGGCCAGATCCTTCTCGAGATCCCGACGCGAGAGGCCGAGGTCGAGCAATGCCGCCAGGAACATGTTTCCGGCGATGCCGGAAAAGCAATCCAAGTGAAGCACGCGCGCGCCTCCGGCGCGCTTGCTGCCCGACTCCGCTCGGCTCCGCCTCGCTGCGCGCGCGCCTCCGGCGCGCTTGCGCTGGCTAGAGCCGGTTGATGAGCGTTGCGACATAGGCGGCTCCGAAACCGTTGTCGATGTTGACGACGGTCACATTCGAGGCGCAGCTGGTGAGCATTCCCAGCAGCGCCGCGATTCCCCCGAAAGCCGCGCCGTAGCCTACGCTCGTGGGCACCGAAATCACCGGCTTGTCGACCATGCCGCCCACCACCGAGGGGAGTGCGCCCTCCATGCCCGCCACCACGATCAGCACCCGTGCCGCACGCAGCACGTCGCTGGAGGCCAGGAGACGGTGGATCCCCGCCACGCCCACGTCGGCCAGGGACTCGACCTTGTTTCCGAAGCGCCGCGCCACGTGCAGAGCCTCGGCGGCGACCTTCGCATCGGCGGTCCCCGCCGACACGATGACGATGGTTCCCTTGCCCCGCGTGGCGGTCTCGGCGGGCCCGTACCAGAGAACGCGGCTGGTGGGATCGTAGTCGCCGGCCGGCAGCTCGCGCTGAATCGGCTCCGCGACCTCCGGTTCGACCCGGGTGACCATCACCTCCTGCCCTGCGTCGATCAAGGCCCGGGCGATGGCGACGATCTGCCGGACCGACTTGCCCGGTCCGTAGACGACTTCGGGTAGACCCTGTCGGAGCGCCCGGTGGGTGTCGACCCGCGCGTCGGGTACGTCGACGAATGGAAGGCGCGCCAGATCCTCGAGGGCACGCTCCGGATCGAGATCTCCTCGCCGCACGCTCTCGAGCAGCTCGCGCACCTGGTCGCGATTCATCAACGCACAGTATCAGACTCCCGGGAGTCGACCCAAGGAGCGCCGATCCTGGGGATCGAGGACGAACACCAGCAGGGCCTGGAATGAGCCTTCGATGTCGGCGAGCTCGATTTCGAAGTGCAGAACCGGACCGTGGCGCCGACGCTCGGTGATCCAGCTCTCGAGGACGACCTCGGCGCTCTCGGTTGCGAGATTCGGAAGAGACAGGAGGATGCGCGCGCCGAGTGTGTCCGCCACGGCTGAAATGGCGCGGGACGCCACGATGTTGCCGAGCTCGCAGACCGCCGAAAACGCCGTGTCCGGGTCGATGTCGCCCTCGCGGCCAACGCCCAGGAAGCTCCGCACGACCCGGTCGCGTGCTTCCGGTCCGAGCAGCAGCGCCACCCCACCGCCGAGGTCCCCGTTCACCTCGAAAAAGATCCCCGTGGCTCGGTGATACTCGCGGGGCGAGGTGCCTTGCGCCGGAGCGCCTCGCTGACGGTGAGCTACCGAGCACCCCACGAGCAGGGCCAGCGCCTTGGCAGCACCTTCCGCTCCGGCGCTGGCGACCGATTTCAATTGCCCGAGGGCGGCGCTCGCCGGGCTCGGAGATTCCGCGCTCACGCCAATTGATTCAAGTCGAGTAGGAAGACGGGACGACCGTCCCCGAGAATGGTGAGACCCGCGGCGGCTCGCACGTTCGCGAGCAGGCTCGGGACTGGCTTCACATAGATCTGCTGCTGACCGACGATCCGCTCTACCAGCAGCGCCACGCGTTCGCCGCGCACCGCGCTCAGAACGAGGGTCAACGGTCCGGACACGTCGCGCGCCTCCAGGCCCAGCTGCTCGGCAACCGCGAACACGGGAACCGGATCGTCGTCGATCAGGACGAAGGCTTCGGCCCCGTTGCGTTCGATCCGATCCGCGTCGACCTCGACGATTCGCTCGACCTTGCGAATCGGGATCGCGAGGGTCTCGCCGGCGGTTTCTACCAGCAGGACGCCCTGTACCGCGGCCGTGATGGGAACCACGAGGGTTGTGGTGGTGCCGACTCCGGACTCCGTGGTCAGCTCGACCTGGCCCCCGAGTGACTCGATCGTGACCCGCACGACATCCATGCCAACGCCCCGCCCGGAGATCCGCGACACGGTCTGAGCCGTCGAGATCCCGGGGTGGAACACGAAAGCCGCCACGTCCTGGGGCGAGAGATCTTCGGCCAGGTCGAGGACGACCAGACCCTGCTCCACCGCCCGCGCTCGGATCGCTTCCAGGTCGATTCCCTCCCCGTCGTCGCTCACGGCGATTCGGATCGAATCCTTCTCGCGGCGCGCTTCGATGCAGACGTGCCCCACCTCGCTCTTGCCCGAGGCAGCCCGCTCCGCGGGACTCCCGATGCCATGATCCACGGCATTGCGCACCAGATGAACCAGGGGATCGCTGAGCCGATCGAGAATCGATCGATCCAGGTCAAGCTCGACGCCGCGGATCTCCACCTCGACGCGCTTGCCGGCGAGCTCGGCGACCTGGCGGGCGACCCGCGGAAGCGGCTCCAGGATGCGCAGGAGGGGAGTCGTGCGCATCTCTACCGCGCGCCTCTGAAGCTCGCCGACGACCCGGTCCATGCGGTCGAGGCCCCCGGCAAGGCGCTTGGACTCGCTCTCCGTGTCGGCGGAGTCGCGCAGCTGACTCGAGCTGAGAATCACCTCCCCGACGGAGCTCAAGAAGTGATCGAGGGTCTGGGTCTTGACCCGGACCGAGGCGGGCGGGGTCGGGGTGGGGGCGTCCTCCAGGGGCTCCCGGGAGGTGGAGGAAAAAGTCCCGGCGGCAATCGGGATACCCACTCGAGTCCGCTTCCACCGCACCGACGAAGATCGCCGTAGCTGACAGAACCTCGGCCCAACTGGTCGCGGCGGAGAGGAGGTTCCCGTTACGAAAGGGGACGTACGTTATCGGGATATCGGTTGAGGATAGATTGGCAAGGGGAATGGCCACCGTCGCGTCCGTCAGCGCTGATCCGCCAATATCGGCAATGTGCCCCAGTTCGATGA
>JACZXC010000168.1 GCA_022571825.1 Myxococcales bacterium
AAGTGGAACGAGAATCTCGCGGGGAGCAGCCTGCACATCCACTCGAGCTTGTGGAACGAGCAGGGCAGGGCCCAATTCGCGGGAGACAGCGAACTCGACGGATCGCCGGTGCGCTCGTCGGAAATGTTTCGCTGGTATCTGGCCGGCCTGCTCGCCCATGCGCGTGAGCTGACCTGGTTCTTCGCCCCGAACGTGAACTCCTACAAGCGATTTCGCCCCGGCACCTTCGCTCCCACCAGCCTGGCGTGGAGCTATGACAACCGCACCGCGGGCTTTCGGGTCGTCGGCCGGGGCGCTTCGCTTCGGGTCGAATGCCGCATTCCCGGTGCCGACGCGAACCCCTATCTGGCCTACGCGGCGCTGCTGGCGGCTGGCCTCGACGGGATCGAGCGCAAGCTGGAGCCGGGGCCCGCCTTCCGGGGAGACGCCTACGCGGCGCGCGACCTTCCCCAGGTGCCGCGCTTCCTGCGGGAGGCGATCGATGCCCTGGACCGCAGCACCTTTGCCCGGGACGCGTTCGGTGACGCCGTGATCGACCACCTTCTGCACTTCGCGCGCACCGAGCAGGAGGTCTTCGACAGCCTCGTATCGGACGTGGAGCGCGCCCGGTACTTCGAGAGAATCTGAAGGCGAGCTTCGCGGGATGGAGACACGCCAGGGGCGACTCGCCGGCCGAACGGCGCTGATCACGGGAGCGGGGAGCGGGATCGGACGGGAGGCCGCGACCCTCTTCGCGCGCGAAGGTGCGAACGTGGTGGTCGCGGACCTCGACGCGACGGGGGGCCGGGAAACCGTCGACGCGGTGGAGGCGGCCGGGGGCCGCGCCCACTTCGTGGCCACCGACGTCTCGGTGGCTGCGGCGGTCGAGGGCGCCGTCCGGGACGCCGAGCGGATCTACGGCGGCCTTCACGTGCTCTTCAACAACGCCGGAGTGTTTCCCCCCGAAGACGGCCTGCCGGTCGATACCTCCGAGGCGGTCTGGGACCGGGTGATGGCCGTCAATCTGAAGGGGGTGTTCCTGGGCTGCAAGTTCGGAATTCCCGCCTTGCTGCGCGCCGGCGGCGGCTCGATCATCAACACCGCCTCCTTCGTGGCCGTGATGGGCGCGGCGACGGCCCAGATCGCCTACACCGCCAGCAAGGGTGGCGTCCTGGCCCTCACCCGCGAGATCGCCGTGGCCTACGCGCGCCGTGGGATTCGCGCCAACGCCCTGTGCCCGGGACCGGTGAATACACCCCTGCTCGAGGCGCTGCTGGCGGATCCGGACGCCCGCGCGCGCCGCATGGTGCACGTGCCGATGGGGCGCCTGGCCGAGGCCGCCGAGATCGCCCGGGCGGCGCTGTTTCTCGCGTCGGAGGACGCAGCCTACGTGAATGGGACGACGTTCCTGGTGGACGGCGGCATCCACGCCGCCTACGTCACGCCCGAGTGAGCGCGGGCGGTCGGCTCATCGACTGATCACGGTGTCGCGCTGGAACCGGGCGTCGTCGCGATCCGGGTGATCGACGTTGTAGTGAAGCCCGCGACTCTCTTTGCGCAGGCCCGCCGACTCGATGACCAGGTCGGCGACCGTTGCCAGGTTGCGCAGCTCGATCAGGTCCGGTGTGAGCTTGAAGTTCCAGTAGTACTCGCGGATCTCGTCCTGTAGCGACCGGATCCGGTTGCGCGCCCGGGCGAGGCGACGGTCGCTGCGAACGATGCCCACGTAGTTCCACATGAAGCGCCGGATCTCGTCCCAGTTGTGGGAGATGACCACCGCCTCATCGCTCTCGGTGGCCTCTCCCGACTCCCAGGGCGGAACCTCCAGGGGTGCCGGGTTCGGGGTGTCCAGGCGATCGATGGTTTCGCAGGCCGCGGCCTCGGCGAACACCAGCGCCTCGAGCAGCGAGTTCGAGGCCAGACGGTTGGCTCCGTGGAGCCCGGTGCAGGTGACCTCACCCGCGGCGAAGAGGTTGGTGAGATTGGTCTCGCCGCGGAGGTTGGTTCGCACACCGCCACAACAGTAGTGGGCGGCGGGTACCACCGGAATCGGGTCGCGGGTGAGGTCGATTCCGAATCGGAGACACGTCGCCGCGATGTTCGGAAAGCGCTCGCGAAGAAAGTCCGGATCGCGATGGGTGATGTCGAGCACGACCCACTCGTCGCCGGAACGCTTGAGCTCGGTGTCGATCGCACGCGCCACGATGTCGCGGGGCGCCAGGTCCTTCATCGGGTGATGGCGTTCCATGAACGCCTCGCCGGCACGGGTGCGGAGGATGCCGCCCTCGCCGCGCACGGCCTCACTGATCAGCGACGACTTGGCCTGGGGGTGATAGAGGCAGGTGGGATGGAACTGGACGAACTCCATGTTCGCGAGGGTCGCCCCGGCCCGGTAGGCCATGGCCAACCCGTCCCCCGAGGCGATGTCCGGGTTGCTGGTGTAGAGGTAGACCTTGCCGGCACCGCCGGTGGCCAGCATCGTGATGCGGGCCGTAAAGAGATGCACCTCGCCGGTCTGGGAATCGAGGACGTAGGCGCCCAGCACCCGGTTCGTGCCCGCGGCCCCCACTTTCTCGGAAGTGACCAGATCCACCCCGCAGTGGTTCTCGAACATGAAGAGGTTCGGATGCGAGCGCGCCCGCTTGAGGAGTGCCGATTCGACCTCGCGGCCGGTGGCATCGCGGTGATGCAGGATGCGCCGGTGTGAGTGGCCGCCCTCGCGACCCAGGTCGAACTCGTGCCCCGGCTGGGGTTGGCCGCGCACCCGATCGAAGTCCGCACCCAGCTTGCGCAGGGCGTCGATCATGCGGGGGCCCCGCTCGACCACGAAGTGAACCACGGGCTCGTGGCACAGACCCGCCCCCGCGGTGATGGTGTCCTGGGCGTGGGCTTCAAAGCTGTCTTCGTGTGAGAGGACGGCTGCGATGCCGCCTTGGGCCCAGTTCGTGGCGGAGTCGGCTCCCCGCTTCTTGGTGATCAGGGCGACGGTTCCCCGGTTGGCGACCCGGAGGGCGTAGTAGAGGCCGGCGATTCCGCTGCCGATCACGAGGACATCGTAACGATGGCGATCCGACACGGCGTTCTAGTTCTCTTCCCCCCAGCGAGCCTAGCAGGAGCCCGATTCCGATCGACACCGATCGACAGAAGGACACCGGACTCACCCCGGAGGGTGCTGGATCACACCGGCGCAAGAGGCGAACGATTCCTAAGGGACGGGCCCGGGCGCTCCGATAGGGAAGCGACACCAGGGTGGTCGACCTATGCGACGAAATCCCCCCGGGGATCTCCGGATCCCGCGACTGTGCCGCGAATCGGGCCGGAAGGTTCGCAGGGGCTCGGGGTCGTCTGGTCTGGGGGCTCTCACGGTTGCGCTGGCGACCTTGTGGAGCGCGTCGGCCGTCGGTGCCCAGACGCGCATCTTCACGTTTGTCGACTCGAGCGGAGTCACCCACTTCACCGACGTCCGACGCGATTCCCGCTATCTGCCGATCACCTGGACCGCCCAGAGCGTGCGCCCGGACCCCGGCACGCCGAGGCGCTGGGAGTACGACCCACTGATCAGTCTCATGGCCCGCAGCCACGAGGTGCCGCCGGCGCTGGTCAAGGCCGTGATTGCCGCCGAATCGGCGTTCGATCCCAACGCGGTGTCGCGCAAGGGGGCCCGGGGCCTGATGCAGCTCATGCCCGGGACGGCGCGGTCCCTGGGTGTTGCGGACCCGTTGCGTCCGGAAGAGAACGTCGACGGCGGCGTCCGCTACCTGCGCGGCATGCTCGACCGATTCGACGACCTGAAACTCGCGGTGGCGGCGTACAACGCGGGGCCTGCAGCCGTGGATCGGTACGGAGGGATTCCGCCCTACCCGGAGACGCGGGATTACGTCAAACGGGTTCTGGCCTACTATCAGGCATATCATGGAGATTTCCGCCGATGAGCCGAGCGTCGCGGGGTCGCCCAGCACCTCCAACCTCGCGCCCGCGCGCGAGATCTTCTGGAATCTTCCCAACACGATCACGGTTCTGCGCACCTCGGCGGTTCCGGTGCTGCTTCTGCTTCCCGTCTTCGACGACGGTCGGCTGGGGAGCCTGGTCATCGCCTGGTGCTTCATCGCCGCCGCCCTGACCGACATCCTCGATGGATGGCTTGCGCGTCGCGGGCAACAGGTCACCCATATCGGAAAGCTTCTGGATCCCCTGGCCGACAAGCTCCTGGTTTCGACTGCGCTGGTGGTGTTGGTGGCAGTGGGGCGGATCCCCACCTGGGCGGTCTGGATGGTGGTGGTGATCGTGGGGCGCGAGTTGGCGGTCACCGGCCTGCGGAGCCTCGCCTCGGTGGGAGGCCAGGCGCTGGGGGCGTCGACCTTCGGCAAGGTCAAGGCCGTGGCGCAGAACGTCGCGATCGCGGCCCTTCTATTCCCCACGCCTACCCTGGGGCTGCCGGCTCACCGGATCGGTCTGGGCATGCTCACGCTGGCGACCCTCCTCACGCTCTGGTCCGGGTACCTTTACTTCCGGGACTACTTCCGTGGCCTCGAGCCCGCGGCTCCGGTTTCCCCGGGCGACTCGTGAACCGGCTTCAGGAACTGGCAGAGCGGATCGACGCCCGCGATGCCCGGATCGGGGTGATCGGCCTGGGCTACGTCGGGCTGCCCCTGGCGATGGAGTTCGCCAAGGCCGGCTACCGCGTAACCGGCTTCGACCTTGACCAGACCAAGGTCGAGTCCGTAAAGAAGGGCGTTTCCTACGTCGAAGACGTGGCCTCGGAGGATCTCGCGCGGATCCGGGACGAGCAGCGGCTCGAGGCCACCACGGATTTCGCCCAGCTCTCCGCCTGCGATGTCATCCACGTCTGCGTCCCCACGCCCCTGACCAAGTCGCGGGATCCCGACGTCTCCCATCTGGCGAGCGCCCTGGAAGAGATTCGCAAGCGCCTCCGCACCGGCCAGCTCGTGATCCTGGGAAGCACCACCTACCCGGGCACGACCCACGATCTATTGGCGCCCATGCTCGAATCCACGGGGCTCTCGGTGGGGGTCGATTTTTCCATGGCCTTCGCTCCCGAGCGCATCGACCCCGGGAATCAGCAGTTCACGCTCCGACAGATTCCCAAGGTGGTGGGCGGCGAGACGCCGCTCTGCGCCGAGCTGGGGGCCAAGATCTTCCGGTCCATCTTCGATCAGGTGGTCAGCGTTTCTTCGACCCAGACCGCCGAGATGGTGAAGTTGCTCGAGAACACGTTCCGCGCCATCAACATCGGCCTGGCCAACGAGGTGGCTCTGATGTGCCACCGCCTGGGCCTCGACGTCTGGGAGGTGATCGAAGCGGCCGCCACCAAACCTTTTGGGTTCATGAAGTTTCTTCCCGGCCCCGGCCTGGGCGGCCACTGCATTCCGGTGGACCCCACCTACCTCGCCTGGAAGATGAAATCGCTGAACTTTCCCGCCCGCTTCATCGAGCTGGCCACGGAGATCAACAGCCACATGCCCGAGCACGTGGCCGACCGGGTGGCCAGCCTCCTGAACGAGGACCGGATCGCTGTCAACGGGGCGCGGGTGCTGGTGTTGGGCGTGGCCTACAAGGCCGACGTGTCCGACATGCGAGAGTCTCCCGCCCTCGACTTGATACGTCTGTTGGGAGAGCAAGGGGCCCAGGTGGCTTACCACGATCCGTATGTGTCCCACATAGACCTGGACGATATGCACCTCGAGAGTGTCGAGCTCGATGTTGAGGTATTGCGGACCTCCGACTGCATAGTGATAACTACCGCCCATGACTCCTATGACTGGCAGTGGATCGTCGACAACAGTAGCCTAATCCTAGACACCCGAAACGCCACTGCCGGAACTTCGGCATCGGACGGAGCGGTGGTCCTTCTATAATGGCAAATTACCTCGTCACAGGCTGCGCTGGATTTATAGGCGCCCGCGTCTCTTCCTTTCTTCTGGCCGATGGGCACGATGTCACCGGAGTTGACGATCTCAACCACTCTTACGACGTCCGTCTCAAGGACTGGCGGCTTGGAAATCTGCAGGGAGAACCTCATTTCCGATTTCACCAAGGAAGTATCGGTGAAGCGGGGAATCTTGAAGGGCTCTTTTCTGATGGATTCGACGCCATTGTCAATCTGGCGGCCAGGGCCGGCGTTCCGGCTTCCATGGCCTGCCCGGAGCCCTATTTTGAAACCAACGTCAAAGGCACCCTAAGTTTGTTGGAATTGTGCCGAAAATTTGGAGTCCCCAAATTTGTGTTGGCATCTACTTCCAGCTTGTATGGCTCAGACGGGCCACAGCCATTCAAAGAAGACCAGAATACCGACCGGCCGTTGTCTCCTTACGCGGCGTCCAAGAAAGCCGCTGAGGTGTTGTGTTACACCTATCATCAGCTCTACGGGATAGATGTCAGCATCCTCCGCTATTTCACCGTGTATGGCCCGGCCGGCCGGCCAGATATGAGCCTATTCCGCTTTGTGCAGTGGATTGCCGAGGACCGGCCGGTGCTCATAAATGGCGACGGTAGCCAGTCACGGGACTTTACCTACGTGGACGACATCGCCCAAGGAACCATCGCGGCTCTGAGACCCTTGGGTTACGAGATAATCAACCTGGGTTCCAACAGCCCGGTGCGGCTCAATGAAACGATCGGCATCATCGAAACCCTTCTCGAAAGAAAGGCTGTAAAGGAGTACCGGAAACGGCATCCAACGGACGTGCCAGCTACC
>JACZXC010000169.1 GCA_022571825.1 Myxococcales bacterium
TGAGCAGAGCTCGCATGGCGTGCGGGATTCTGCTCGATGCCCGGGTCGAGCACGAGACTGATTCTCGGCTCCGATCTGGAATACCATCAGCGGCTGGACGGTCTGATGCCGGAGAAGAAAACTCAATAGTCTCGCGGAGGACCAAATTTGAGAACCGACAGCCAGCTGGACGCGCACGCCAGCGTCGAGCCTCGCGGCCAGAAGACCTAGTTCGTTCCCCGGAGGGCTTCGAGGATCGCACCGACCTCGGCGTTGCTGAGACCCAGGCTGGGCATCACCGTCCTCGGGTTATGGGCTCGCGGCCTCTGAATCTGAGCCCGCACCCAGTCTTCGTCGCGACGCTCGAACAGATCGTCCAGCGAGGGCCCGATCGCGCCTCCCTCGCCGCCGATCTGGTGGCAGCCGCGGCAGCCATAGTATTGGAGAAGCTCCTCACCGGACATTCGGGTCGAGACGGGCCGCGATACGGCGCGAGGCGGAGGGTTGTTGCTCGCGAGCAGGAAAGCCTCGATCTCGCGAGCCTGGTCACCCGGAAGTCCGGCGATCACCCGCATGTGTGTAATGATCAGCGGCCAGTGTTGGTCCGAGTATTCTCCCGGCCCCCGGGCGTTGTGGCACCGCCCACAGTTGGCGGAGTAGAGGCTTGCACCCCGCGAGAGGTCCGGAACACCGTCTTCGGCTACCCCCGGGATCGCCCACAGGGCTCCGGCAAAGAGGAGGCCCGCGATCAGGACGACACGGATTGCACCCATGGTTCTCATCCTCTCTCGGCTTAGAAGCCGTAGGTGAACGCGAGCATGAATCGGTTGTCGCGAGGCGCTCCGCCATTCACCTCGTAGGTGAGCCTCAACGGCGCCGACTCGAAGAGCCAGTAGTTCAGACCGGCCGCAATCTGGTCCCTATTCTTTTCGGGGAAGTCGAGGACCTCGCCCCACCGGATCACGGGTTCCACGCGATTCATGACTCCTTCGAATCCGTTCCGCCCGGGAAACAGGTGGCTGAGCCGATACGCCGCCTGGAGCCAGTACCCCCAAACGGTTCCCTCGACGCCACGCTTCTGCCGCGTGAGGTATGCGAACTCGCCGCGAAGCTCGAGGCCCTGCCAGTGGTACCAAGCGTCGGTCCCGACGAGGTGGTAACGAGCAGAGTCCGGATTACCGGTCATGTAAGAAACACCGAGCTCCAGATTGACGATGGGCAGGACACCGATGCGGCCCCCCAACGTCACACCGTCGTCGAGATCCGCCGTGTTGTCGAACTCGAGGTCGAGGAGTTCGTCCTCGTCCGGGGGATCGCTCAACTCGCCGGTGACCCCGTTGCCCACGTACAGCGCGTAGTTGACCTTGGCATCGCCGCAGCAGAGTGCGCGCCCACCCGACCCCATGAAGCCGATGTTGGCGAGCACCGGGATGAAGCCGCCGCTGCTGTGGCCGCCGTAGATGGGCGGCGGCGAGGCGAGCTTGTTGATCCAGCCCGGGTGCAGGCGGGGTCCGAATGTATTGAACGGAGTCAGGAACTTCCCGCCGCTGAGGACGAGCCAGTCGGTGGCCAGGTAATCCACCTGGGCGAACTCGAGGCCGAATTCCGTTTCGAGTTCGCCCGCCTCGACCTCGAGTTCGATCTCGAGTTCCGCGACGAAGTGCAGCGATTCGGCCATGCGGAAGTGGAAGCCCGGGTTGAAGCTCGCGCCGAACGCCCTCATGCCCTTCCGGACGTCGACGAAGCTTGCGGTGCCGTAGCCGCTGATCAGGAAGCGACTGACGGAAGCCTGTTCGAAGTCCTGGATCCGCCGGTCCACGTATTCCGGGTCGACGGTCTCCGGAGGGGCCTCCTTGACCTCGGGAGCCGCGCTCACCGGAGCCGGCGCGGCGCGCTCGGCATCGAGCTGCGCTTGCATCCGGCGCTGCTCCGCTTCGAGCTGCTCGATCCGCCGCGCCTGGTCCGCCACGATCGGTTCGAGATCGGCGGCTCGCCCGGAGAATGCAACCCCCAGGATTCCCAGCGCGACGATCACCGCGCCGGCTGCGAGCTTGCGTGACAATCGGTCCATTGCCAGCTCCGCTTTGGGTACGCGTTGTCCTGAGTGCATCAGACGTGCCAAGCCCGTAAGTACTTGAAATGGTGCCGTGTCCCAGTTTAGTGCCGTGGTTCGGGGCCGTCACGCTGTGGCAAATGTCCTCAGCAAAGGGCGACGTATGGCAGCACCCCTTTTTTGCCGGCGCAGATAGCTGCCCTCTTGGGAGTCGCGCGCCGCGTGGGCGCGACGGTAGGCGCCGGAGGAGGGGTGGGGGCCAGGCCGAGGGGTCAGCGGGCGCCCGCCCGGGCGTCACAGAACGGGTTCTGCGCTTTGCCCCAGTCAGCGATATGGAGCTCTCCGCCGACGCCGCGGAAGCGACGGAGATTTACAGGGCGTCGCTAGCGACTGGCCCTTCTATCGTCTCGCCGCCACGCTTACGAAGGTCTTGATCGTCACCGAGGGCCGCCCGGGACACCCGTCACGCGATCCAGCGCGGCAACGGCCAGCGACTCCTGGCCTAAAATGAGCGATTCCGCCTGGAGCTATTGTCCCGGGAGTGGCCAAGAGACGCCCGACCCAGATCCGAAGCAGCGCGCGTCCGCGGTCGAAAGTGGGCGACCCTTCGCACCCGGCGTGGGATCAGCCGCTCCGCCGAGCACTCGCCGACGCCCCCGATCCCGAACAGGCCACCCGTTCCGCCCAGAGACTGTTGGCCACGCCGTTGCCGGGCGGCGGCGACGTCGGGGGTCGATTGACGAAGCAGGCGGGAGAACGCGGGCAGAAGCTAGCCCGCATCCTGCACGGGGTCTGCGGCATCGCCCCCTTCCTGGCGACCTTCCTTCAGCGCCATCCGGAATGGCTCTTCGATCTCCTGGAAGACGACCTCGAGCAACCGCGCGAGCGCGATCAACTCGCCGAGCGGCTGGACGCATGGCTCCGGCAAGGAGCGGATCGGGAACCGGGCCTCACCCTACGCCACTTCAAGTACTTCGAGCTGGCCCGCCTCAGCATCCGGGACGCATGCGACGCGTGGGTTCCCGTGTCCGAGAGCGACGTCACCCTGCGCGGACTCTCGGATCTGGCCGACGTGCTTCTCGAGCGCGCGCTCTCCATCGCCATGGAGCAGCTCCGCAAGACGGCAGGGCCTGCACGCTGGCGAAGCCTAGGGGGCGACGAGATCGAGCTGTCCTTCTGCGTTCTGGGTCTGGGAAAGCTCGGGTCGCGAGAGCTCAACTACTCCTCCGATGTCGATCTGGTGTACGTCCACGAGACGCTCCCCGTTCCCCTCTCAACCGAGTCCCCCGACGGCTTCGCCAGGCTGCCCCCCCTCGAATACTTCGCGCGCCTGGCGCAGCGATTCGGGGATCTGGTCGCCGCTTCGACCGTCGAACGCTTCCTCTATCGCATCGACCTCGACCTGCGTCCCCATGGAGCCCAGGGAGCGTTGGTGGTGAGCGACGAGTCCCTTGCCACCTACTACGAAGCCTGGGCGGACACCTGGGAGCGCGCGGCCTTCATGAAGGCTCGGCCCGTGGCGGGAGACCTGGCCCTGGGCTGGCGAGCCATCCGTCGGGTGGATCCGATGATCTACCGCTCGAGCATGGATTATTCAGCCGCGGCGAGCATCCGCACGTTGCAGCAGCAGGTGGAGAAGGCCCAGGGCCGGCGGAAGGGGGAATTCAACGTCAAGCTCGACTCGGGCGGAATCCGCGACGTGGAGTTCATCGCCCAGGCCCAGCAGCTGCTACACGGCGGTCGGATCCCGCAGATCCGCGATCGCTCCACCCAGCATTCTCTGCGCAAGCTCGGCGAGGTGGGACTTCTGCCACGCGAGCAGGTGGACCGTTTGCTCGACGCCTACCGGTTCTTGCGCCGCTTGGAGAATCGGATCCAGATGGAGGACGAGCAGCAACGACATCATGTGCCCCGGGAAGGCGAGGCGCTGACACGCCTGGCGCGGTCCATGGGCTTCCTCTCCTCCGACGGCTGCTCCCGCTTCGAGGCTGCCTTGCAGCGCTGGCGCGAAGTCGTGCAGTCCCTCTTCAGCGGCGCCTATGCGGAAGGAGGCAAGGAGCGCATCCTCGCGCTCTTCGTCCGCAACGTGCCCCATCTGGTCGCACTGCCGGAAACCCGCGTCATGATCGAGTCCCTGGCCGAGCAGCTCGCGCGCAGGATCGACGAATCTCCCGAGCCCGAGCGCGCCCTCAACAACCTCGACGGCTTCATCCAGAGCGTGGGCTCCCGTCGCTTCTACTACGAGCTCCTGATCGACCGCCCGGAGCTGATTCCCCGCCTCACCTCGCTGTTCGACTCCTCGAAGTATCTCTCGAACTACCTCGCCCGATACCCCCGCTTGATCGAACGCCTCTTCGCCGACCCCGACATCCTGCTTCTCTCGCGGGAGGCGCTTCACGCCGAGTATCGGGCCACGGTCCGCGCCGTCGCGGCCGAACACCGGGATTCCGTGGAGCTCGAACTCGATGCCCTGCGAATCTTCCAGCACTGCCAGGTATTGAACGTCGGGCTCCTGGACATCGCCGGGGAAATCGACCGGGCGGCCAGCGACGCGGGGCTCAGCGAGATCGCGGAGGTCTGTCTGGAAGAGGCCCTCGCCATGACGGAGCGCCGGCTCGGGCAGCGACCCGACGGAGTGCCCGCGGCCGCCCGGGGCGGGGCCTTTCTGGTGGTCGGCATGGGGAAGCTCGGCAGCCGCGAGCTCACCTACGGCAGCGACCTCGACCTGATCTTTCTCTACGCAGTGCCGGCGGGCGACACCGCCCGCACGGCCGAGGCACAGGCCCACTACGTGACCCTGGCTCAGCGCCTGATCTCGTTCCTACACACGCCGACCGCCGAGGGATACTGCTACGAGATCGACGCGCGCCTGCGCCCGTCGGGAAACCAGGGAACCCTGGTCACCTCGGTCGAAGCCTTCCGACGCTACCACCAGCAAGAGGCCGCCGTCTGGGAACGCCAGGCTCTGCTGCGGGCCCGACCGCTGGCGGGGGACCCCCACCTGGCCAGGACCTTCACCGCGCTGCGCCGGGTCGTCCTGCAACGGCCGCTCCCGGTCGACCTCGCCCAGCAGGTCGACGCGTTGAGGCAACGCATGGAGAACGAGCTGGCTCCCAAGACGCGGACCCGTCGAAATTTCAAGACGGGACGCGGTGGACTACTCGACGTGGAGACGGTCGTGCAGTACCTGCAGCTTCGTCACGGCCCCTCGAATCCGGAGCTCCTCGAGGTGGCCCGGGTGGAGGTCCAGTTGGCCCGCCTGGCCGAGAAAACCCTGCTCGCCCCGGAGGCCGCCACCGCCCTGCGCGAGGGCTGGACGTTCCTGCAACGACTGAGCAGCCGCCTCCGGGTCGTGGAAAATCGATCCATCACCGACTTCGACGGCGAGGGCGGCGACCTCGAGGGGTTGGCCCGCCGACTCGGCTACGGCGGCGCCGACGGTGCGCGAAGCGCGCGACGGGCGTTGATCGCGGACTACCAGCGTCACACCGAGCAGATTCGCGGAGTTTACGAGGCGATCCTGCGACCGGCGGTCCAGACGTCCGGATAAATGCGCGACCTCAGCCCTCGTCCCCTCGGGCGGAGAGCACTGAACACGGGCCCCGGCGCAGAGTCGGTTGAGTTCGCCCGCGTCGAAAACCCGGCGCTATAGACGGAACAAGCCGCTGCGAACGAACTTCCGAAGAAGTGTGGATCAACGGATCGACTGCTGAATCCACCCGATCGAGGTCTCTCAAGCATGGAATGGCTGCTCGACCCGCAGGCCTGGGTTGCCCTGGCCACGCTCACCGCCCTGGAGATCGTGCTGGGCATCGACAACATCATCTTCATCTCGATCCTCGCTGGCCGGCTGCCGCCTGAGCAGCGCAACTCCGCGCGGCGGCTGGGACTGGGGCTGGCCATGCTCACCCGCTTGGCGCTGTTGTTCTCCCTGGCCTGGGTGATGGGGCTCACCGAACCCTGGTTTACGGTGCTGGATCACGCCATTTCGGGCCGCGACCTGATCCTGGTCGCCGGCGGCTTGTTCCTGCTGGCGAAGAGCACCCATGAGATCCACAACAGTCTGGAAGGCCCGGCGGGAACGGGCCCGGCGCAAGCTGCAGCCGGCTTCGCAGCGGTTCTGATGCAGATCGCAGTGCTCGACATCGTCTTCTCGCTGGACTCGGTCATCACGGCCGTCGGCATGGTGGAACAGCTGTCCGTCATGGCCATCGCCATCGTCACCGCCGTGGTCATCATGCTGCTCGCCGCCCAGCCCATCGGTGACTTCGTGGACCGGCATCCCACGGTGAAGATCCTGGCGCTGTCCTTCCTCATCCTGGTGGGCAGCGCGCTTGTCGCCGAAGGCTTCGACTTCCATGTACCCAAGGGCTACATCTACTTCGCGATGGCCTTCTCGGTGGGCGTGGAGATGCTCAACATCCGCATGCGGGCAAAGCGGCGGCCCGAGCCCGTTCACCTCTACAAGCAGTTGCACAGGTGACCTCCGGAGCTTGAGCCACCCCACCGGTCCGGTCCAGGACCACGATCGCGATTTCTTGGAGAACTAGCAGGTTGGTCGGTAGCGCGAGCGAAGGGCGGTCAAGGAAGCACCTCGCGAACGGTTCCGTCGCCCACGTCGTAGATGAAGCCCCGGATGCT
>JACZXC010000170.1 GCA_022571825.1 Myxococcales bacterium
ATGCTTCGTGGACGGGTCGCGGCGTTGATCGTCACGACGATCTCACCGCCTCCGTCACCCCGAGTCTTGCGCTCGAGCCGATAGCCCGCGGGCTCGTCGAGCGGGAACACGACACGAGTGAACTCGGGAGGCGATCCGACCCGCATTTCGACGATGGTGGCCGCGTACGCGGGGTGCGCGAGAATTCCCAGGGCGATCGCAGCCCACCCGAGCGCGTATCGGCCACTCGGGAAGCGATTCGCCGCAGCCAGGCGCAATCGCGTCGTTTCTGCCACTCGGGCCGACACAGACCCCCTGCGCGGGATCCGATTCATTCGGGAATGAGGATCCGGACTGCGGTGCCGCACGTCATCCTATTCGGGTAGATCTTCTCGGGTCTTGAATAGCGCATGGACTTGAATATGGTGAAAACCACCCGATCAACCGACCTCCCCAAGAACCACAAATCCCTCAGGGCGTCAGCAGCGGACGCAGCGTCTGGACGGCCCTTTCAATGCGTGGACCGTACCACGAACACCAACGTTCGATCGATTCGGTGCACACGTGCGTCGCGGGTGGCGGGAACCTCCAGAGCATCGAGCTCGGCGACGTCCCGGGGCCCAAAGCTGGAGGGCTCGTCGGGAAGCAGGATCACTTCCGGCTGCGCCATACGGATTTCCTCCCATTTTACGACCGGATAGCGACGGTCATCGCGGTGTGCGAACAGGTTCGCGCCACCGCACAGGCGCAGGAGGTCGTGGGCGTAGGTGTCTCTACCGATGGCCATCCAGGGATTCTTCCAAACCGGGCAGAAGACCCGAGTCCCATGGTCGGGGGCAGCCGCCTCGCCCTCGGCCACCGTGCGCTCGACCGACTCGACCACCGCAGTCACTGCGTCGTCCGAAGCCCCCATCTTCGCCAGCTCGCGCAGTAGCGCCGCCGCGTCGCGGACCGTACGCGGGTAGGTCACCCACACGGGGATCCCCGCCGCTTGCAGTCGCTCGACGTCTCGAAGCCGATTCTCCTCGCGGTTTGCGATCACCAGGTCCGGGCGCAGAGCCAGGATCTCCGACAGGTTCGGGTTCTTGGTCCCTCCCACCTTCGGCAGCTTCGCCACCGCATCGGATGGATGAACGCACCACTCGGTGACCGCGACGACTCGTTCACCCAGGCCCAGGCTGAACAACGCCTCGGTGAGACTCGGCACGAGGGAGACGATGCGCCGGCCCGGACTATCGGGTCTCACGACTCGAAGACGACCTCGAGGACGCCGGCTTCGAGGCGGGCACCCGCGACGGCGCAGCCGACGACGGAAGCCGGCAACGCGATCTGACGCTGGGCATCGCGCACGCGCACCAGCAGCTGGTCGCCGTGGACCGTCACATCGATTTCGTCCTTTGCCACGTTCGGAAGATCGATCTCGAGCTGCGTCTGTCCGTCTCGTCTGGTGAGGCGGATCGGACGGCTCCGGGTGAAGTGCTGCGCCGGATCGCGTTCCCCATAGACCTGCTTGGACAACTCGCACAGGGCCTCGACGCCGATCGGCTCGCTTGGATACAGGGGCGCGTAGAAGCGCGGTACCGGGAAGGACCGTTCGATCTCTTCCAGCTCGCGCTTCTGGCGCTCGGCCCATGGGGCGAAGTAGCCGCGGGTGGCCGCCGGTGGCCAGACTCGATTGACGAGTACGGCGTCGGTCACGATCCCATAGAGGTTCAGGTAGCTGTACGAGCGCCGCGTCTCGGCGACGATGACGCGCGCCGGATTCACCACGAGTCGCGCACTGGTGCGATCGCCATCCAGCAGAACCTGACGGATCCCTTCGACGTCCCGATACAGACGCTCGAAAGCCTCGAAGACCGAGTCGGGTGCCACCAGACGGCCCGCGCCCACTCGGTTCGCCAGCGGTCGAATGGCCCGCGCGGCTCTGCGTTTGAAATCGAAGAAGTTTTCCATGAACAGGCGCAGCACGTCCGGAAACCGAAGCAGTCGGAGCGTCGAGCCCGTCGGTGCGCAGTCCACCACGCACACGTCGAACTCTCCCATCGCTTCGATTTCGCTCAGCTTGCGCAGCGCGATCAGTTCTTCGAGGCCCGGAAAGACGAGAAGCTCTTCGGCCACCAACTCGTCGGTGTCGTCGCGCAGCAACTCGTGAAGCCACTCCTGAATCTCGGACCAGGAACGGTCGAGCTCGATGAGGGCACTCACCTCTTGGGCCACCACGCCGTCCGCCACCTCCACAGGAATCGGACCTACCTCACGTCCCAGAGCATCGCCCAGGCTGTGGGCCGAGTCGGTCGAGACCAGGAATACCCGATGGCCGTGCTGCGCGGCCCCCAACGCCGTCGCAACGGCGAGACTGGTCTTGCCGACACCCCCTTTTCCCATGTGCAGGAGGACGCGCATGCTCAAGGACCGCCGGCGGCGGCCCGCGCAAAGCACACCACCAGGGACGGCCCCTCGATCTTCGCGCTGACGACGTCCAGGGGAACGATCCGCCGCGGGAGCTTGAGGCAACGGCGTCGCGGGCCCGTGGTGATCGTGAGCTCGTCGTCGATCTTGACGACGTCGAGACGGCCGGGCTCGGCATTGGGGAGTGGAATCACGGCTCGGTAGTTCTCGCCGTGTCGGTCGAACCGAACCCGGGGAGCACGCGAGAGCAGGGCGTCGGGCTCCACCCGCTCGAAGATCCGGCGTCCGTGGGCCGCGAGGCGTTCGAGCCCGGTCACCTCGTCATCCTGCAGGGGTGCCCGCAGCACCGGAACCGGCGCGAAAAGTTCGGCGACCTCACGGAGACGTTCCTCCTCGATCCGCGCCCACTCCCGAAAAAACGGCTCGACCGCCGCGGTCGAAGGCAGGAGGCGGTTCATCACCACCGCGTCGCAGCCAACCTCGAATAGCGAGAGTTCCGTGTAGGTTCGCCGGGCTTCCTCGATCACCATGCGCTCGGGGGTAACCACGATCCGCGCGCTGGTCGTAGGAGCGGTGACGCGCTTTTGCAGCGCCCTCAGCTCACGATAGAGCAACCGGTCCGCATCGCGAAACACCGCCGAGTCCGGGAGCGGCATCGAGACCAACGCGCGTGCAATGGGCACGGCCACCCCCGCCACGGCGCGAGCCAGGGGCAGCAAGACGCGGAGGGCCCGGTGGGCGATGTCCGGTAGCGTAATCAATCGCAGAGCCGCGTCGGTGGGCGCGCAGTCGACGACCAACAGATCGTAGTCGCGGGTCCGGGCGAACGCCTCGACGGCCAAGAGTGTGGTCAGCTCCTCGGCGCCCGGCAGCAGGGCCAACTCTTCGGCAACCACAGCCTCGACCCCCTGATGCTGCAGCAGGTCGACCAGAAAACTGCGGATGCGGCCCCAATGCCGGGCCATCTCTGCCCGCGCGTCGATCTCAACCGCGTGGAGGCGCGGGGCGAGCTCGCTGGGTTGCGGACCGAGCTTCTTCTCGAATACATCTCCGAGGCTGTGGGCCGCATCGGCTGAGGCGACGAGAGTGCGGCGGCCCCGTTGGGCAGCGCAGACCGCAGTCGCCGCCGCGGTAGTCGTCTTGCCGACGCCCCCTTTCCCCGTGTACAGGACGAGCCTCACGGCCCGACGGTATCACGCCGCGGAGGCGACCTCCCGCGATGCGCCGAGGCGCACCCTGGCGAGTGCGGCGGTCGGCTCGCGGGATGTCCAACGATGCTCGCAGCGCGGACACTCGGCGAGGAATACGATGCCGTGGTCGACGACCTCATCGGTTCGAACCTCGGCAAAGCCACAGACCAGACAGCGTGTCAGAGTACGAAAGACCGGTTTCATGGGAACTCCTGTTCCAGCGGAGCCGGGCTCCGCGTCACGCTCCCAGGAAAGCCCGTCCCTGTGACGCATCCGGTCACAGGGCGGAGAGATCCCAGCAGGTCTGGGATAGGATGGGACCCCGCCGCGGGGACGGCGCGAGAAGGAGAAGGGGTGCGAATCGGGCTCGTATTGACGGCCGGATCGGCTCGGGGGGACGTCGCACTGGCCATTCGCGCCGAGGCCGCTGGCTTCGACAGCGTCTTCACGATCGAGTTTTTCAACCGCCACGGCTACGTGCCGCTGGGCGCCATCGCCCAGGCGACGCGACGGGTCCGGATCGGGACGGCGATCGCCAACGCCTTCACGCGCACGCCGCTGCTCCACGCGAGCGCCGCCATGGACCTGGACGAGATCTCCCAGGGACGGATGATCCTGGGCCTGGGAAGCGCGACGCGGCGCATGAACGAGGACTGGTACGCGGTTCCCTTCTCCGCCCCCGCCGCGCGCATGCGCGAACTCGTTCTGCTTCTGGGTGCCGCCATCCGCGCCCAGAAGGGGGGCGGGTTCACCTGGGAAGGAAAGTACTGGCAAATTCGGGTTCCGATCTACGCTCGACCCGGCGCCGCACGCGTACGGATCCCGATCTGGATCGCCGCCGTAAACCGCGGCATGATCGCCACCGCCGGTGCCGTCGCCGACGGTCTGGTCGGCCACCCCATCGCGACCCGACGCTGGCACCGGGAAGTCACGATCCCGGGCCTTCGCACCGCGGAGAAGGAGAACGATCGGCCGCAGGACGCCTGCGTGCTGGCGCCCTACCTGCTCACGTCGATCCAGGAGGACCGCGACGCCGCGGTTCGCGACGCCAAGAATCAGATCGGCTTCTACTTCACCACCCAGCTCTACCACTCGATCCTCGATCTGCACGGCATGGGCGAGGTCGGCCGGGCGTGTCGGGCGGCGCTGCGCTCCTTCGACATCAAAGCGATGGCCGACGCCGTTCCCGACGAGCTGGTCGATGAGATCGCCATCGCCTGCACCCCCGACGAGGCGCGGGATCGCCTGGCTCAATGGACCGGACTGACCGAGGACCCCATGCTCTACGCGCCGACCGTGGGCGTCCCCCCGGAGCGGGTGCACTCGAATCTCGACGCCAT
The DNA here is from genome assembly GCA_022571825.1 of Myxococcales bacterium. Lineage (GTDB taxonomy): Bacteria > Myxococcota_A > UBA9160 > UBA9160 > SMWR01 > JACZXC01. The sequence goes on from JACZXC010000170.1 coordinate 4,919, forward strand.
CCTCGACCTCTTCGGAGATTCCCAGTGAGCGACGGGAGTCCGAGCGACTCGAACCCGTTGACGCACTGGGACGCGTCGGCGATGCCGGCGAGCGGCGCCTGGGAACAGAAGCGTCGCCTGGCAGCCGCCATGCGGTTGGTGATCGGACGACTGGTTCGGAGCAACGCGCCGGAAAAGGAGCTGCGCGCGGCCGCCGAGGGACTCGAGCGCTACGCCGAGCAGCTGGCTACCCACGAACAGCTCACGCGATACGAGGGCTACGCGGAGAGCACCCTCGCCGGCGACGTCGGTGCGTTCTTCGACCAGAGCCCACTGATCGGACTCGCCAACCCCCTGGCCCCGCCGATCTCAATCCGCCAAACCGGCGAGCGGTGCGCCGAAGGTCGCGTCACCTTCGGCGCGGCTTACGAGGGGCCCCCGGGATGCGTGCACGGTGGATTCGTCGCGGCCGCCTTCGACGAGGTGCTGGGCTTCGCCCAATCGCTGACCGGAAGCCCCGGATTCACCGGAACCCTGACCGTCGTATATCGCCAGCCGACGCCACTGCACACCGAGCTCCGCTTCGATGCGAACGTGGTAAGTCAGGAGCGACGAAAGATCTTCACCGAGGGCCGGGTGACTGCCGGCGACCTCATCACGGCCGAAGCTCAGGGCATCTTCATCTCCGTAGACCGAGAGAAGTTCCTTCGCCTCTTGGAGGCGAGACAAAAGCTCGATCCGGAGACCTGACCCCGATGCGGCATTGCGGTCGGCGGGGAAGGCCCCAGCTGCGGCCGTCGCGGGTGGAGTCTGGCTTGCCGGACGGGGGCCTCAGCGCAGCTCGCGCTTGAGGATCTTACCCGTGGGTCCCTTGGGCAAACTCTCGGAAAACTCGACGATTCGCGGGTACTTGTACGCGGCCAAACGCTCCTTGCAGTAGGCGACGATCTCTTCCGCGGTGAGCCCCTGTTCCGGGAGCGGCACCACGATCGCTTTCACCTCTTCGCCGTGGCTCTCGTGAGGCACGCCGATCACCGCGGCTTCCAGGATTCCCGGGTGGCCGAACAAAACCTCCTCCACTTCCCGCGGATACACGTTGAAGCCGCCGCGAATGATCATGTCCTTCTTGCGATCGACGATCGAGTAGGAGCCGTCGGAGTCCCGGATTCCGATGTCGCCCGAATGGAACCACCCGCTTCGCAGGGCATCCTTCGTGGCGTCCGGGCGCTTCAAATAGCCCTTCATGACGTTGTGGCCGCGAATACAGATCTCCCCCCGCTCGCCATCGGCCACGGGCCGATCCGAGTCGTCGAGGATAGCCATCTCGACGCCCCACACCGGGTAGCCGATGGAGCCCGGCTTGCGGGGACGATCAATCATGTTGAAGCTCGCCACGGGAGACGTCTCGGAGAGGCCATAGCCCTCCAGAATCTGGACCGGGTACTTGGCCTCGAAGGCCTTCATGACCTCCACCGGCATCGGGGCGCCGCCGGCCATGCAGTGACGCAGGGACGACAGGTCGTATTCGCGGCCCTCGTGATGGAGCAAGGCAAAGTACATGGTGGGTACACCGGCGAATACGGTCACCCGATCCCGCTCCATGATCTCGAAAGCATCGGCGGGGGTGAAGCGCGGCAGCAGCGTAAAGGTGCCGCCGGCGGCGATCGTCGCGTTCTGGTCGTGGATGTGGACAGCGCCTGGTGTGACAATTTTTCCGG
>JACZXC010000171.1 GCA_022571825.1 Myxococcales bacterium
CCTGAACTTCATTCTGTCACGGGCGCATGCGCGCGCTACGGCACGGCTGACGTCGCCGTCGCAGTCATCCAACAGCCGCTTCGCCCGAGATTCATCGGTGGGCCCCAGCGACATCACGATCCTCACGGCCCGGTGGCGAAGTTTCGCCGACGCCGGCGTCAGGTGGCTCATCAGATTTCCTTCGACATAGCCGAGTCTCACCATCACCGTCGTCGAGAGCAGGTTGAGCAGCATCTTCTGGGCGAGACCGCCCTTCATGCGGGTGGAGCCCGCGATCACCTCCGGGCCCACCCGGGGCACCAGGGCGATCTCGACGGCCTCGGTCAGAGGCGACGAGGGATTGCATGTAATCCCGATGGTGCGAGCGCCGGCCTCGCGAGCCGCATCGAGGCTGCCCATCACGAACGGCGTCTGGCCGCTGGCCGAAATGGCGACCACGGCGTCGGCCGATCGGAGTCCGCGCGCGCGCAACTCGAGGGCCGCGGCCTCGGCGTCGTCCTCGGCGCCCTCGACCGCCCGCGCGAGGGCCCGCTCCCCTCCAGCCACGACGGCCTGGACCTGGTTCGTGGAGAGACCGAAGGTGGGAGGGATCTCGGCGGCGTCCAGCGCGCCCATGCGGCCACTGGTGCCCGCACCCACGTTGAACCAGGTCCCCCCTCCAGCGAGCACGCCGGCGAGCACGTCCACCGCGCGCTCGACGTCGGGCAGCACGCGGCCTACGGCTCGGACGGCGTTGAGATCCTGACCGTGAATCGCCTCCAGGATCCGTTCGACGCTCCAGCCGTCGAGCCCACGAGTCGCGTCGAGGATCGCTTCGGTAGATCCGTTCTCGGCCATCCGCCCCCGTTTCGGCCAGCAACGCATCCGCATGAACACCCGGTTGGCGGTCGACTTTCCCGGTGGGCCTCTAGAATGTGCAGATGGGATTCCGCGTCTCGCAGAAGACACTGGAACGTCTCGATTGGAGACAGATTCTCGAACGGCTGGCGGGACACACCCAGACACCCCACGGCCGCCATCGGCTCCTGCTCGGGTCTGACCCGGGTGAAGTCATTCCCACGGGTCTGTTCGAGTCGGACCTCGAGGGGATACGCGACCGACAGGCGGAGACGAGCGAGGCCCGCGCCACCCTGAGGGATGGGCATCGCCCTCCCCTCAGCGGTGCGGTGGACCTGCAGGCGACTCTGCTGCGCGCAGGCAAGGGCGGGGTGTTGTCGGCTCGCGAGCTGCTCGATCTCGGCGTCACCCTGTCCGTCCTGCGGCAGACGGTTCGCTTCCTCCACCTGAGACGAGACAAGGCGCCTCGCCTCGAGCAACGCGCCGCCACAATCGCGGCGGACGCCGGGCTCGAGTCGGACATCGATCGCGCCCTGGAGCCATCCGGCGAGGTCCGCGACGCGGCCTCTCGGGCGCTGGCCCGTGCCCGGGGCGAGGTGCGCGGCCTCTCCGCCGAGATTCAGCGCAGGATCGAGCGCATGCTACGGGACCCGGCCGTCGCCTCCTCCCTCTCGGACTCCTACACCACCGTGCGCAACGACCGCTACGTGCTGCCCGTCCGCGCCGATGCGCGCGGGAGGGTGCACGGCATCATCCACGACGCGTCCAACTCGGGCACGACGGTGTTCATCGAGCCCCAGGCACTGGTCGATCTGAACAACCGCCTGAAACAGGCCGAGCTCGAGATCGAACGCGAGACTCTCCGCGTTCTTCGAGAGCTCTCGGCGCGCGCCGCGGCGAGCAGCGATACGACCCTGGCGGGCCTGGAAGTTCTCGCGACCATCGACCTGGCCTACGCGCGCGCCCAACTCGCCGAAGAGATGGATGCGGTGGAACCGGAGCTCGGGGATTCGGGCGTGCTTCGGCTGCCCCAGCTGCGACACCCGATCATCCCCCGGGACCAGACGGTGCCCAACGACATCCGCCTGGGCGAGAGCTTTCACGTGCTGGTGGTATCGGGTCCCAACGCCGGGGGGAAGACAGTAGCCCTCAAAGCCGTGGCCCTGGCGGTCCTGTTCGCTCGCGCCGGCCTTCACGTGCCCGCCTCGGAGGGCGCCCGCGTCGACGTGTTCGATACGGTCTGCGCCGACATCGGCGACGATCAGGACATCCGCGAGAACCTGTCCACATTCTCGGCACACATGGCGAACTTGGCGAAGATCGTGGCCGAGGCCGACGAGCGTTCACTCATCGCCCTCGACGAGATCGGAGTGGGTACCGATCCGGGCGAGGGCGCGGCTCTGGCCCAGGCGGTGCTTGAATCCCTGGCGGACTCGGGTGCCCGTGTGATCGCGACGACCCACTACAACCTGCTGAAGGAGATGGCGGCCGTGGATGAGCGCTTCGCCAACGCCAGCGTGGAGTTCGATTCCGAGACCTTGGAGCCGACCTATCGACTGCACCTGGGGCCCGCAGGGAGCTCATCGGCGACCGCGGTCGCCGCGCGCATGGGACTGGGTGGCGAGGTGATCGAGCGCGCCAACGAACTGCTCGCCCGCGAGGACCGTCGCCTGGATCGCATGCTCGCCGATCTGGGCGCCACCCGCGCCGCCCTCGAGCACGAGAAAACCGCGGCCACTCGATCGCGCCGGATCTCCGAGGCCGCTCGGACCGAATACCGCACCAAGCTCGAGGCCCTGCAGACCCGCCGCGACCAATTGTTCCGGTCCCTTCGTGAAGATTTGGAGACGCGCTTCCGGGATGCCCACGCCGAGATCGCGGGGGTGATCCGCCGGCTCCAACGCGAGGGGTCTGCCCAGGGTGCCGCCCGGGCGCGGGAGCAGCTCCGGAGTCTCGAGGAGACGACCCGACACTCCCAGGAAAAATCGGGGCTCACCTCCCCCGGAGACGACGCCCTGGACCCGGTCGACTGGCGCTTCGCGAAGGCCGGCGACCCCGTTCGAATCCAGGGCGGAGGCACCGGAGTGCTGGTCGCACTGCCGGACCGACGGGGGCGTTGCAAAGTGCAGATCGGCAGCGCGCGGGTGCTGGTGTCGGTGAAGCGAGTAGGAGCCGTGGAAGCCGTGGGAGCCGCGGAGGCGACGGGCCGCCGGCCCCGGTCAAACCCGCCCCGCCTCGCCATGAAGTGCGAACCGCCGGTCTCGGAGGATGAACCCCTGGGAACCGGCCGCTGTGATCTGCGCGGACTTCGCGTCGACGAGGCCCTCGACCGCCTGGTCTACGCCCTGGACCGCGCTCTATCGACGGGCCAGCACAAGCTCGTGATCGTTCACGGCCTGGGCACCGGAGCCCTGCGCGACGCGACCCGCCGGTATCTCGCCGATTCGCCCTATACCCACCGCTTCGTTCCCGGGGCCCCCGACGAAGGTGGGGACGGCGTGACCATCGCGCATCTGGATTGATCCGCGCAGGTTCGGGAAGCCGGGCACGCGGGGGACCGACGGGGCGCGAGGCGAGGTCAGGAACGCGCGAGATCGCACTCCACCTCGACGGCGGCGCGAGTGCCGGAGATGATCGCTCCATTCCACGAAGGATCGATCCGATAGTCGCCCGCGAAATAGAGGCGCCGCCCGCGGCGGCGCCAGTCGGCCTGCATCCCCTCGAACTGGGCAATCGCCCGGTAGCGGCCGACCTCGAAGCGCGGAAGCGCGCGGGCCACGCGCATCACCCGCTGGAACCCGACGGCGTTGCGGTAGTCCGGGTGGGTGCGCTCGAACGCCGCGCCGAGCTCCCTGGCCACCGCGTCGTCGGGAGCGTCCATGTGGGCCTCGCTCCAGGCACCCGTGGCACGAAGCGTGACCAGGCCCTGACCGCCCGGCACCCGGCCGCCAGGCACTCCCGGTTCGAGCAGCGCCGAGGCCAGGGGCGACCCCTCGGATGGCGGATAACTGATCTCGAGGGGATGGGGAGAAAACGACCGGCGGAGCCCCACCGCGACCGCGATCCCCGGCGTGTACCGGACCCCACCGAGACCGTCGCGCTCCGCGGACGAGAGCATAGGCGCCGCGAGCCTTGCCGCGTCGAAAGCTGCGGTGGCGAGGATCGCCGCGTCGACTTCGAAGGCTCGGTCACCGCGAACCGAGATTCGCAGACGGGAACCTCTCCCGGCCTCGAGGCCCAGGACTTCGACGCCGGTGTGGACCACCAGCTTCCCAGCGGCTACCTCCACCAGGTCCCCGAGGCGCCCCCGCGGCATGCCACACCAGTCTCGACCGTGGCTGCGTTGACGCCGCAGGAACCAGGCGCGGCTCGTCTCTTCCGCCGTCGTCAGGCACCGGCTCGCGGCGAGGGGAGCCATCCAGCGATCGACCACACTCGGCCCGAAATAGAGCCGGCCGAAATCGGCGAGGCTGCGGTCGTCCAGGGGCGCCGCCCGTCCCGGACGCACCGGATCCAGGCGCGCCGAGTAGCGCGCGAGCAGGCGCGGAAACCGAATCAAGCTCAGGGCGGGGATCCAGCCCAGACCGGGGATGCGGGCGACCCCGAGGAGGCTCCGCCGGTCGATCGGCACCACCCGGTCCCGGTGCAGCTGGGCGGAAAGCACGGGTCGCAGAGGCAAGAGCTCGTCGCGTAGGCCCACCTCACCGATCCAATCCAGGAGCGCGGCGTCCGCGGTCGAGAGAACCGCCCCGATCGGTTCGAGGGGATAGCCATCGACGGACTCGCCGGCGGCACGACCGCCCGGGCGCGCCTCCCGCTCCCATACCGAGACATCGAATCCGGCTCGGGCCAGACGCCAGGCGGCGCTCAACCCCGCCAGACCCGACCCGATCACGGCGACCTTCGGAGTACGATCCATTCCGGGGCCGCACACTAGCGAGCCCACACTCGCCCGTGAACCCGAGCGGTGCGCGCCGCGTATTACCGGAGCGACGAGTCCATGCAGACCCGCGCTGGATTGCGCCGAAGTTCGGACCTCGAGTCGGACGAGCAATTGATGGAACGGGTCCAGGGCGGCGAGGTCGAGGCCTTCGATGCACTGTTCGAGCGGTACCGGCGTCGGCTCTTCGGGTTCCTCTTCCGCCGCTGCGACGACGTGGCCGGCGCCGAGGACCTGTTCCAGGAAACCTGGCTCCGAATCGTTCGCGCTCGGAAGCGCTTCGATCCCCAGCGGCGCTTCTCGACCTGGCTCTTCCAGATCGCGAACAACCTGTGTCGCGACCGGGCGCGGCGCCTCGCGGTGGACACCCGCAAGAGCGAGGCCCTACAGGAGCGGGTACGGGCTCGGTCGGCGAGTGCGGCAAGTCGGGGGACCCGGTCGCCCGAGCTCACTCGCGCGCTGCCAGCGGAACTGCGTCGGAGCCTCGCGGCGCTTCCCGACCGGCTCCAGGAGGTCCTGGTGCTGCGCTACTACCACGACCGTTCGGAGCACGAGATCGCCGAGATCGTCGGCATCCCCAGGGGCACCGTGAAGAGTCGGCTGCATACCGCAGTGAAGACACTGAGGGCGGGAATCCAGCGTGACGCCTGAGCGGACCTGCGAAGACCACCGGGAAAGGCTCATGGACGCCTTCCTCTCGCGGAACCCCGCCGAGGCCGAGGACGATGCGCACGCCCGGGCCTGCGCCGCCTGCGGGGCGCTCTGCCGGGACCTGCGGACCCTCGGCGAGGGTCTGCAGCGACTTCCGGCTCCGGAACTGCGCGCCGGCCGCGCCCTCACCTTGGGTCGGAGGGCCGGCGACGATCTCCGAGGCGGCCTGCCCCCGGGCTACCGGCGCGCGCTGGCGCGGTTGATCGGGTGGGCCGCGCTGCCCCTCCCCGCCCTCGTCCTCTGGTATTCGGAGCTCTACCGCGTCGGCGGAACTTGGCTCGGGGAGTGGCTGCCTCCGCTTCTCGTCTCGGCCATCGGTGTCACCTACGCGCTCGCCACCGCAAGCTGGCTGGCCCTGATCTACGGCTCCCTCCCGATTGTCGCGCATCGCGTCGCAGCGCGGCCCGCTCGGCGACTGGAGATTCGGAGGTGACCCCATGGAAATGAAGACCTGCCCGTACTGTGCCGAGGAGATTCGCGTCGAGGCGGTGAAATGCCGCTACTGCAACTCCCACCTGGTTCCCCGAAGCCCGATGGGCGAATGGACGCGCAGGGCCGATGTTCGAATGATCGCGGGCATCTGTGCGGGACTCGCCGAACGTTTCGGTATCTCGGTGACGGTGCTGCGGCTGGCCTTCGTGATCGGGGCCATCTTCTCGGGCTTCGGCCCGGCGGTGATCCTCTACGTGGTCCTCTGGGTGATCATGCCCGTCGAAGCACCCACCTATCTGGACGATGGACTCGTCTCGCGCGACGAGCGGCTCTAGGGCCTTCTCACCCGGGTGATCATCCGCGCCGGCGTTCCAGCGGGATGTCGTAGAGGCGGCTCCAGTTCTCCCCCACCACCTTTCGCTGGCTCTCCTCGGAAAGCGGGAGCTTGCGGAAGGTCTTCACCGCGTTCGGGTATTGGGAGTCTCCGTGGGGATAATCCGTCGAGAAGACGATGTTGTCGTCCCCGAACCAGTCGACATAGTGAACCACGGTTTCCTCGTCGACCTCGACGGAAACGAAACACTGCTCTCGAAAGTAGTCCGAGGGCTTCTTGGTGAGGTCCTTGGCTTCGTACCAGCCCCCCACTCGTGGTGCGCGTCGAGGCGATGCATCAGCCAGGG
>JACZXC010000172.1 GCA_022571825.1 Myxococcales bacterium
GGGAGCGTTCACCGGGGCCGATCGAGAGCGAGTCGGACGCTTCGAGCAGGCCAGCGGCGGTACCCTGTTCCTCGATGAAGTGGGCGATATGTCGGCTTTGACCCAGGCCAAGCTCCTGCGGGTGCTTCAGGATCAGGAGTTCCACCGCCTGGGAGGAACCCGAATGCTTCGAACCGATACGCGGATCCTCTCGGCCACGAACCAAGATCTCGAGGAGAGTCTTCGGCAGGGCCGCTTTCGGGAGGATCTCTTCTTCCGACTGAACGTGATTCGGATCCACATCCCGCCTCTGCGCGAACGGCCCGAGGATCTGATCGCCCTGGCCCACCACATCCTGGGCCGAATCTCGATCGCCCAGGGCCGGCCTCGGCGCAAATTTTCCGAGTCAGCCCTGGAGCGGATCCGGACCCATTCGTGGCCTGGGAACGTTCGCGAGCTGCAGAACGCCATCGAGCGCGCCGCTCTGATGGCCGAGGGCCCCCGAATCCGCTCGCGAGACTTCTCCCTACTCGACGTCCATTCTCGTGCCGATTCGAATGGGTGGTGCCCGGAGCTGCCGCCCGACGGGGTCTCGTTGGGGGAGGTCGAGCGCCACCTGGTTCTCGCGGCGCTTCGTCGAACCGGCTACGTGCAGAAGCAGGCGGCGGGGCTGCTCGGCATCAGCCCGCGCAAGCTCAACTACATGATCCGGCGGATGGGAATCACCCACACCGCCTGGCGGCGAAATCGAGCACCGGAGTCGGGCGAGGGTCGGGCGGCCTGACGACAGTCGAGTCTTGTCGGGTCATGCCCGATAAATTGGTACGTTCCAGGGTTGGACGGGGTCCGACCGGCTGAGTTCACGCAGGCTCGCTCCGGGGGAGGCAGCGGTGGTCCGAAACGAGGTGGGCTCATGCGCGCCGTGATTCGCGTGCTCTTCCTGATGCTCGTCGCCGAGATGGGGGCGGGTTGTCAATCCGATGAAACCAAGCTCGTGCAGCATCTCGAGCGGGGCGCGAGCTATCTGGAACGAGAGAAGTACGCCGAAGCGATCATCGAATACAAAAACGTGCTCCAGATCGATCCCAACCACGGCAAAGCTCACTGGGGGTTGGCCCGGGCATTCCTCAAGACCAAGCAGACGCGCGACGGATTTTGGGAACTGCGCGAGACCGCCCGCCTGGATCCGGACAACCTGGAGGCGAAGCTCCAGTTCGGCCAGATCGCGATCTACGCGGGAGAGCTCGACGAATCGCTCAAGCAGGCCGAAGAGGTCATTGCCGCCGACCCGAATCGGGTGACGGCCTATCTGCTGAAGGGCCGCGCGCTGGAGGCGATGCGGCGTCCGTCGGATGCCCAGCGGGCCTATGAGCGGGCACTCGAGATCGGGCCGGACAGTGCCGCCGCGCTCCTGCTCTTGGCGATCTACCACCGTCGGCACGACGATCGCGACCGAGCCGAGCCCCTGTATCGCAGACTCACCGAGGTTGAGCCCTCGACCCTGTCCTTCACCGCGCTGGGGGGCTTCCTGGCCCGGGAGCCCGAGCGCGTCGACCAGGCGGAGCAGGCCTACCGAAAGGCTCTCGAGCTCGCCGAGCCCGATCAAAGGGTTCGCGCGATCGCCGTGCTCTCCGGGCTCTTCTTCAGCCGGGATCGCTTCGACGACGCCGTGCAGGTATTGGAAGAGGGGATCGAGAGCGAAGAAGACCCCCTCGACCTGATCTATCTCCTGGCGCGGTTCTACCGCGCCCATCAAGAGAACGACAAGGCCGACCGGCTGATCCGACAAGCCACCGAAGCCCGACCGGACGACCCGCGGCCCCAGCTGATCCTCTCGTCCTATCTGGGCCGAAAGCGCGATCTCGAGGGAGCGCTGGAAGCCGCGGAGAGGGCGGTGAAGCTGGATCCCGAGAGCGAACTCGCGCGACTTCGGAAGGCGGAGGTTCTGGTCGAGTCCGGATACCGTCGCGGGGACCGTGACCGGATCGCTCAGGGGCGGGACATCATCGACGTGATTCTGGAAGAGGAGCCCTCCCATCCTGGAGCGCTGTTCGTCAAAGCGAAGCTCGACTTGGCGGAGCGAGACGCCGACAGCGCTGTGATCGCCATGCGGGCGGCCATCGACGCGCGGCCCGAGTGGGCCCAGGCGCACTTCGTGCTGGGCACCGCCCTGGCGCTCCGGGGAGATTCCAGGATGGCGCGGGCCGAATTGGCGCGTTCGCTGGAGATCGATGCGGGACTGGTGGAAGCCCGCAAGATGCTCGCCAAGGTCCATCTGCAGCTTCGCGAACACGAGTACGCCGTCGACGAGGGCCGGCTTTTCTTGCGAGAGCGGCCGGACGACGTAGAGACGAGGGTGCTCGTCGCCCAGAGCCTGGTGCTGATGGGGAAGCCGGGAGAGGCGCTGGGCGAGCTCGAGGCCATTCCCGAGGAGGACCGGGACACGACGGTGCTCTACGCCCTCGGTCGTGTACACCATATGAGGTCTGAACCGGAAGAATCGCGGAAGTACCTGCTGCAGGCCTACGAATCATCGCCCTACAACTCAGAGATTCTCGGCAGTCTCATGGCGCTGGACAACAGCACCGGTCGGGAGCAGGCGTCGGACGAGCGGATCCAGGCCGCCTTGGCGGTGCAGCCCGAGAACGCGAAGTTGAACCGACTGATGGGCCTGATCCACCTGAGGCGGAACCACGGCGAAGAGGCGGAGAGGAGCTTTCGCCGGGCCATCGAACTCGATCCCACCGATCTCGACAGCTACAACCATCTCGCCGTCTTCTACCGCCGGGCCGGCCGAACCGAGGAGACGATCCAAATCTACGAGAGCGCGATCGAATCCGTCCCGACCGATGCGCGATTGCATCACTTCCTCGGCGTTCTCTACCAGTCGTCGGGCCAGCAGGAGCGCGCCGCGGAACACTACGAAGCTGCGATTCGCCACGATCCGAACCTGGCCGAGGCGAAGAACAACCTCGCGTATCTCCTGGCCGTGAACGAGACGGACCTCGACCGCGCGCTGGATCTCGCTCAGGAGGCCAAGGCGTTGATGCCGGACGATCCGAACACCGCCGACACCCTGGGCTGGGTGCTCTACAAGCGCGGGATCGCCTCGGCGGCAATCAGCTACTTTCAGGAGGCGGAGGCCCGAATGGAGCCGCTGAGCCCGAGCTTGGGCGTGGTGCGCCAGCACCTGGCGATGGCCTACGAGTCCGACGGCAACGTGCCCAAGGCGCGGGCCGCGATCGAGCGCGCGCTCGCCGGGCTCGAGGATCGTCAACAGCGGCTCCGGGAGGTCGGGGCTGCGGATGAACCGGAACCGTCATGGGTGGCCGAGGTTCGGACGATACGAGCCCGCCTACCCGTCGTCGGGTCCGCTTCGGAGCCGGAGGAATCCGAATCCGAAGCGGGCGGAGAACCCGCGGCCGAGGGATGACGCGCCGCGGGAACGGCGGTCGACCCTTGATAGCCTGGAGACTGATTGAATTCTAACGGGTGATGGCCGGGAGCCCGATGGAACCGGTGCCGCCATCTTTGAATCGAGGAACACTCATGCGCAGTCCGTGGCTCGGGTCCTTGCTTGCTGCCTCGCCTCTCTTGCTCCTCGGGGCTTGCCAAGGCGATGAGTCCCAGATCGCAAACCACCTCGGCCGCGGTGACGCGTACCTGGAGGACGGGCAGTTTGCGGAAGCGATCATCGAATTTCGCATTGTGCTGCAGACGGACCCCAACGACACGGCGGCCCATTGGGGCCTCGCTCAGGCCTATCTCGAGGACAAACGGATTCGGGAGGCCTTCTGGGAGCTTCGGGAGACCTCCCGCCTCGACCCCGCGAATCTCGATGCCCGATTTCAATTCGGCAACCTCTCCATCTTCGCGGGGGATCCGGAGGAGGCGCTTCGCCAGGCCGAGGGGATGATCGAGCGGGATCCCCAGATGATCATGGCCTACATGCTGAAAGGGCGCGCCCTGGATGCGATCGGTCGTCCGCACGAGGCGTTGGAAGTCTACGAGGCGGCGCAAGAAATCGATCCGAATCACGTGCGCCCTCTGCATCATATCGCCCAGTACCACAAGGTCCGCGGCGATCGCGAGAGCGCCGAAGCGGTGTATCGGAAGATCGTCGAGATCGAGCCGACGTCCTTCTCTCACTCGGAGTTCGCCAGCTTTCTGGCCCGTGACCGTCTACGCGACGACGAGGCCGAGAAGGCCTACCGCGAGGCACTGAAGGTTGCCGTTTCGAAGGAGCTTCCGATCGCCACCAAGCTGCTCGCGAGTTTTCTCTCCTCCAGGGACCGACTCGACGAAGCCATCGAGGTCGTCGAACAGGGCATCGAGAGCGTCGAGGATCCGCTCTCCCTGACCTATCTCCTGGCGCGGATCCACCGCCTCCGCGGCAACACCGCCAAGGCCGACGAGATCATCGCGGAGGCCTCCGCAACCCGCCCGGATGATCCGCGTCCCCACGTGTACCTCTCCAATCACCTGGCCGCCCAGGGCGACCTGGACGGCGCTCTGGCCGCAGTCGGGGAAGCCGTGCGCGTCTCTCCCGAGAATCAGGACGCGAGGGTGAGGCAGGCCGACCTGTTGATCCAGGTCGGCCAGCGCGACGACGACGACGGCAAAGTGGCCCAGGGCCGCGGCATCGTCGATGCCATTCTGGCCGAGGCACCGTCCGATCCCGGGGCGCTTCTGGTCAAGGCCAAGATCGAGCTCGCCGACGGTCACAGTGACGAAGGGGTCCGGCTCTTGCGTTCCGCGATCGACGCCGACCCCCACTCGGCCACTCCGCACCTGATTCTGGGGATTGCTCTGGCGGATCGGGGCGAGGACACCGTGGCCCGATCCGAGCTGGCGCGCGCCCTCGAGCTGGACGCCGGCCTGCTGCAAGCCCGCAAAGTCCTCATCCGCGTCCATCTGCGACTGGGAGAGTACGAGTACGGTGTCGAAGAGGGACGGCGTTACCTGCGCGGGGTTCCCGGGGACGTCGACGCGCGTGTCGTGGTTGCCCAGGGATTGGCGTTTCTCGGCAACTCGGAGGCGGCACTCGCCGAACTCGAGTCGATTCCGGAGGAGGATCGGGATTCGGGGGTTCTCCTGGCCCTCGGAAAAGTTCACCTGAGACTGGGCCACGGCGACGTGGCCCGCGACTTTCTGCTGCGTTCATACCAGGGCAATCTGGGAAACACCGTCATCCTGCGGGCCCTGATGAATCTCGAGCTCCGGAGCGGCCTGGTCGATCAGTCCGCCGCAACAAGGGCAAAGCCGTGCGGTCCGCAGCCGTTCGATCAGAAGATGCGGCGCAATCCGGCGGAGAATCTCATACCACGGTTCGGTGCATCGCTCGATACCGTCGATGCATTGCACCAGGGTCTCTTCATCCCCCTCGTCGAAACTCAGCCGTTCGCTCGCCAGATCGGTTAGAACCGGCATGGTGACCAATTCCTGTTCCTCACGGATCACCGCCTCCCACGTGCGAAAACTATCCTTCTCCATGTTGTAGATGAAGTTCTCGACGGCTTCCGGCAGGTCAAACGGACGTGACAGGTCAAGCGACTCAAAGAAATCACGTACCGGCACTTCCGGTCCGAAGTCCCAGTTGATGCGGGTGGGCTCCCGGGATTCGGGTGAGGCATGCGCCCCGGACGCCGTCCGCCCGGTCACGGCCTGCCGGATCAGGTCGGACAACGTCAGGTCGTGATTGCCCGACCAGTGCTCCATCGCCAGATGCTGGCGGAGCCTCAGAGTGTACGTCAGCGACTCGATGCCATCCTCGTAAAAGTTTGTGGGAAGTCTCTCAAGCTCCGGAAGTTGTTTTCCTTCGCCGCCGGAGACCTGCCGCAAGCAATCGGCCATCATCTGCTTCGAGTTGGCCAGCAGATCCTCACGCTCGACCGCCTGCTGGCGGAGGTCCGTTTCAGCGGCTTCGAACAGGGTTTCGGGCGTGAGGTCGCGTTCGTCGGCAGAAAACAGCCGGTTGGCAACGTCCATGTCGGTAATGCGGGCGACGGTTCTCGGGACGTATTCATCGAAGAACGTTACCGCCATCAGTGCCCGTTCGATCGATCGCACGTGCAGTTCCGCCGCGCCGGTGCCACGGATATAGAAAGAACCGAGCACCACCGCACCGCACTTCGACACGTCCTTCCAGGACTGCTCGAACTTGAGCGAACGGGCTTCGTCGTCGTAATGCCAGACCCAGCCGTTTCGATCTTTGTCGAAGCCCATGCACCGAAGTTTGCGGAAGCAGGCTTCCAGCCGCCGACGATCGCCGACGAAGTAGTGCAGGCGGGCGGGCTGAAACGGTTCGCCCGTCGTTGTTGTCAGCAGCGGTCGATCAGGCATTATCGGCTCCTTCCGTGTATGAAGACCTGGGGACACACTCATGCTCCCCACGAATTATTGCCGAAAACACCAGTCGTCGTAAAGAAGATGTAGCACCCTTCGTTGCCATTTGTGAGCAGCATAGGCCAAGAAGGTGGGCGGCCTGTTGAACAGGTCGATTTTTCTGGCACTGCTAGCTGCGTCCTTCCCGAGGATCTCGATGCTGGCACGTCCCACCTTCGGGCCTTCTTCAACAGGCTGCCAGGGCCGGAGTGCTTGACGAA
>JACZXC010000173.1 GCA_022571825.1 Myxococcales bacterium
GAATGCGGCCCGATCTTGCTTCTGCCGCGCAGACTCCTAGCTGCGGGGGAGCCCCAGTACGCGTTGGGCGATGATGTTGCGCTGGATCTCGGAGGTGCCGCCGGCGATGGTGTTGCTGAAGCTGTAGAGGTACTGGCGCGCCCAGGGCGGCGCCCCCTCGCTCTCGTCGAAGGCGTGGCGCGCGAAGGCGACGTCGAGGGCCTGGGGACCCTGGGCCTCCAGGGCGATCAGGCAGAGCTTCTGCTCGAGCTCGCTTCCCAGGAGCTTCATCACCGAGTGCTCCGGCGAGGATTTGCCTCGGGCGACCTTGGCAAAGCCGCGATAGCCCATGTACTTGAGCGCCTGGCTCTCCACGTAGAGCTCGGCCACCCGATCGCGAAAGCGGGGATCATCGCCACGGCGCTCGCCGCTGGGTCCGGTCTCCCCGCCCAGGGCGATGAGTTCGCCGATCTTCTGCTCGATGCGCGCGACCTGGCTGGTCCAGAGCATGCCGCGTTCGTGGGCGAGGGACCCGGTCGTGATCGACCAGCCGTGATTGAGAACCCCCACCAGGTTTTCGCTCGGCACCTCGACGTTCTCGAAGTAGACCTCGCTGAAGTCCGCGCGATCCTTGTCCACCAGCTCCGGCAGGGGTCGCACGCTGATCCCGGGGCTCTTCATGTCGATGATGAGCACGCTGATGCCCTTGTGCTTGGGCGCATCGGGGTCGGTGCGCACGAAGCAGAAACAGAGACCGGCGTGGGCCGCCCCCGACGTCCACACTTTCTGTCCGTTCACGACGAAGAGGTCGCCTTCGAGGCTCGCCCGGGTCGAGAGACTGGCGAGGTCGCTCCCGGCGCCGGGCTCGCTCATGCCCAGGCACCAGCTGATTTCGCCGCGCAGGGTGGGAACCAGGTAGCGCCGTTTCTGTTGCTCGCTGCCATAGTCTCGAATCGACGGCGCGATGATCGTGAGCCCCTGTAGGTTGCAGGAACGCATCAGGGGAATGCACGCCATCTCCTCGAAATAGACCAGCTGTTGGATCGGGGTCGCGTTGCGTCCGCCGAGCTCCGGTGGCCAGCCCGGCACGAGCCAGCCGGAATCGAATAGGCGTTGCTGCCAGGCACGGGCCCAACCGGTGATGTGCCCCGACGAGAGCCACGGGTCGGCGCGGACCTCCTCAGGAGGCGGCTGGTTGTCGCTCAGCCAGGACCGCAGCTCTTCGCGAAAGCGCTCGGTCTCGGGATCGTACCGAAGGTGCACGCGCCAACCATAGGACCTGGCGGTCGCCGGCGGCAACCACGCCCGCCGGTCGTTCCCGCGCGGGGACCGTCCTCGAGTTCATCCCGGTCACCCGGACGAGTGTCGGGGCTCCAGAACCGACCCGTGGCCGCCGATGATGCCGGGTAGAAGATCCAGGCTAGACTGCCAACCCCTGGGTCGGTCCCCCCCGGAGCGAATCGCGTGCTGCAAGGAACCGTGCATCCGGACTTTTGGGCCGTCGCCCAGGTCTTCAGCCGACAGATTCCACGCTCTCGACCGGGCGGCGCCGCGGTCTGCGTCTACCATCGAGGAGAGGTCGTGGTGGATCTCTGGGCGGGCTCTCGGGACGCAGAGGGCCGACCGTGGCAGGCCGACACCCCGGCGCTCTCGTACTCCACGACCAAGGGCGTGTCCGCCACCCTGCTTCATATCATGGTGGACCGCGGCCTCATCGACTACGACAAACCCGTCTCCGACTACTGGCCCGAGTTTGCGCAGAGCGGGAAGGAACGGATCACGGTGCGCCACATCCTATGCCACGAGGCGGGCCTCTACAGGATCCGCTCGATCGTCGACAGCGGCAAGCGGATTCTCGAGTGGGACTACATGGTGGAGGCGCTGGCCGACAGCGTTCCGGCGCACCCCCCCGGCGAGTCCCACGGCTATCACGCGCTGACCTTTGGCTGGCTGGTGGGCGAACTCATCCAGCGCGTCTCGGGGCGATCCTTCACCGACGTCCTGCAGACCGAGATCGCGGCCCCCCTCGAACTCGACGGCATGCACATCGGCCTCCCCCAGAATCAGATGCACAAAAGAGCCCAGTTGATTGCTCCCGTCTATCGACGCTGGGCTCCATCCGAGCGGGGCGTCGCGCGCCTGGCCCGCCCCCTGCACCGCGTCCTCCGCCTCGCGCGACTCGATCTTTCGGATATGGCCTCGGCCATGGTTCCCCGGGGCATGGAAGAGGTCGACTTCAACTCCGAGGAATTCGCCGCGGTTCCCATCCCCGCCGCCAACGGAATCTTTACGGCCCGTTCCCTGGCGAAGATGTACGCCGCCCTGGCCAATGGAGGCCAGTGGAATGGCGTGCGCCTGTTGTCCCGGGCAACCCTGCGCCGGGCCACAAAGGTCCAGAATCGGGGGATCGGCCGCGTGATTCCCTTGCCCATGCACTGGCGGCTCGGTTACCACCGCGTCCCCACGCTCGGTGTCAAGGTTCCGCGCGGCTTCGGCCATTTCGGGTTCGGCGGCTCGGGGGGATGGGCGGATCCCGACCGCAACCTGTCGGTGGCGATGATGGTGAACAGCGGAACCGGAACCCCCTTCGGCGATCTGCGCATGGTGCGGATCGGAAGCGCAGCCGCGCGCTGCGCCGAGCGCCGCTGAGATTTCCCGCGGTTCCTCAACCGGCGAGACCCGGCACCACGCAAGCGAGCGAGTCTGCATGAATGGCGTGACCCTGGCCCTGGTCTCGGCACTCCTGTTTGGGGCATCGATTCCGGCGAGCAAGGCTCTGCTGGAGGTTTTCACGCCCCTTCAACTGGCGGGTCTCCTCTACTTGGGAGCTGCTCTGGGGGTGGCTCCCCGAATCGCCACCGAGCGCCGCAGCCAACACCCGGTTCGACTCGACCGGCGCAACCGCGCTCGTCTGTTCGGCGCGGTCCTGTTCGGCGGCCTGCTCGGCCCGGTCCTGCTCCTGATCGGACTTCGCACCGCCGCCGCGGCGCCGGTCTCCCTGATCCTGAACCTCGAGATGGCGGCGACGGCGGCCCTCGGTGTTCTCCTGTTTCGCGAGCCGCTCGATCGCGGCGGTTGGCTCGGCGTGATCGGCATCGTCGCCGCCGGCGGCCTGCTCTCGAGTGATGCGGGCTGGCCGGGCATCATCGGTGGACTCTGGGTCGCAGCGGCCTGCGTCTGCTGGGGGCTCGACAACCACCTCACCGCGCTGATCGACGGCATCACGCCAGCCGGCAGCACCTTCGTCAAGGGCGTCGTCGCCGGTTCGGTGAATCTCGCCCTCGGGATCTCTCTGGTCCCGATCCATGCGCCGCCGTCGATCCTGGCAGCCGCTCTCGCTGTGGGCGCGATCTCCTACGGTGCCAGCATCACCCCCTACATTGCATCGGCCCAGCAGCTAGGGGCGACCCGGGCACAGGGACTCTTCGCATCTGCACCCTTCTTCGGCGCGGCGCTCTCCTTCCTGGTGCTGGCCGAGACCATCACCCCCCTCCAGGTGGCGGCGGCCGGCATCCTGGTGGTTTCGGTGGGGTCACTGTTCGCCGCGCAGCATCGACACGAACACGCCCACGAAGCCGTGGAGCACATCCACGCCCATCGCCACGACGACGGACACCACGCCCATGAACACGCGGGACTCTCCGCGTCGACGCGCCACACCCACTGGCACCGCCACGAGCCGGTCGCCCACGCCCACCCTCACTGGCCGGACCTGCACCACCGTCACCGGCACTAGGCACACGCTAGGCACTGGGCACAGTTAGTGGTTAGTGGTTGGTGGTTAGCGGCGAGCGGTTGCGCAGCCCCCGTCGCGCTTTTCGAGGGGTGTGTTGACGCCACTCGAGGTGCGTCTGGCCCGGGCCATCCAGTACCGGCGAGCCAGGAGCCAAAGCCCCCCTCACCGCATCCGGGGGCGTTCCCCGCCGTGGGCGATGCCAGATCGGGGCTAGGGCGAGGATCGTGCCCGTACTTCACCCGTCATGGGAACGAAGAGGACGGGGAAGGCGTTCTCGACGGTAAAGCCCGTGGGGGTTCGCGTGTGGATCTGGAGCTGCTGGGAGGTCTGGCCCACGGGCATCAGCAGGCGGCCCCCGACGGCGAGCTGTCCCAACAGGGCGGGCGGCACCACCGGGGCCGCGGCGGTCACAAGGATTGCATCGAAGGGGGACGCCTCGGGCCAGCCCAAGTAGCCGTCCCCGTGGCGCACGCGAACCGAGCCGTACCCCAGACGCTCGAGGGTATCCGCGGCCGATTGCGCCAGCGCCTGGATGATCTCGATCGTGTAGACCTCCGATGCGAGTTCGGCCAGCACCGCCGCCTGGTAGCCCGATCCGGTGCCCACCTCGAGCACCCGCGCGTCGTCTTCCAGGCGCGCCAGCTCGGCCATCACCGCGACCATGTAGGGCTGGCTGATGGTCTGATCGTGTCCGATCGAGAGCGGCCGATCTTCGTAGGCGGAATCCCGCCGGGCCGGCGGTACGAATTCATGGCGCGGGACCTTTCGCATCGCCGCGAGTACGCGCGGATCGGCGACACCCCGCGCCTCGATCTGCTGAACCACCATGCGCTCGCGCGCGGCGCCGGGCGCGTCCCCAGAATCGGCAGAAGAAGGGGTGGGGACGGTGGGATCAGTGCAGGCCATCAGCAGCACCGACGCGGCCCGCACGCCGCGCGGCAGCGTGAAGCCCGTGCGGTTCCTCACGAGAGGATCGCACCCTTTTCCCCCAGCCGGGCGCGCAGCGTCCCCACGTCCAGGTCCGGGGGGTCGATACCGGCGCGAACCGCGAGCGCGGCCGCGGTGCCCGCGGCCTCGCCGGTGGCCATGCACGCCGGGATCTCCTTGGTGGCGTGGTGCACCCGGTGATCCACCGAGATACAGCGGCCCGCCACGAGCAGGTTCGAAAGCTCCTGCGCGAGCAGACAGCCGTAGCGAATCTGGTAGATGGCTCCGGCCCGGGTCCAATGTCCCGTGACGGCCACCGCGTCCTCGTAGGAACGGTCCATGTCCCGCCGCTCGAGGACACTTCGTCCCCGCAAGCGTCGGCTCTCGGTAATGCCCAGCTGTTCGGCGACCCGGCACAGGTGCGACTGCTCGAATCCCGGGATCTCTCGACGCAGCCGGTCGACCTCCGCCATGACTCGTTTGCGGCACTCGAGCTCCGCGTAGGTCAGATCTTCGGGAGAGGTGGCGTCGATCCGGCGCGACAGCTTCTCCGTGGCGCCCCAGGGAAACAGGACCTTGCCGGCGCCGATCGTCCGAAAGCAGCCGGCGCCGGCGTCGATGGCTGCGGTTACGTCTTTCACCCCGCCCATGGTGAACCAGAGCCAGGGCAGAACCTCCTCGGACTCGTGCTGGCAGCCCGCGGCCGCGAACACGTCGCCATCGCCGGTCGTGTCGATCACCACCGCTGCGCGCACGGCGAACCGGCCGGACTTCCCCTGGAATGCGACCCCTTTCAGGCACTCGCCCTCGACGATCGGATCGCAGGCCCAGGCGTGAAACAGCAGCCGCGCACCGGATTCCTCGATCATCTGGTTGAACGCGAACTTCATGTCCTCGGGCTCGTAAGCCACGGAGTACCGCACGCGATGGGGCCCGTGGCCCCACAGCAGACCCCAGCGCTGATCGCGCCGCACCTTCGACTCGTCGGAACTTCCCCACTCTTCTCGCGGCGGGAAATAGGCGGCGCCCCGGCTCTTCAACCGATCCGTCACTTCCTGGCACAAACCTGCCACCACCTGGCGGCCGCGCCCGTCATCGAGGGTCAACAGCAAGATGATGAGGCCGGCCGTGGCGAGACCCCCCAGGTAGCCATAGCGCTCGACCAGCAGAACGTCGGCGCCGTTTCGGGCGGCAGCCACCGCCGCGGCGACACCGGCGGATCCGCCTCCCACCACGAGCACCTCGGTCTCGTAGCGAACAGGCGTCCGGCGCGCCGGCTCCTCGAGAAACGGAAATGAATGCTCGGAACGGCTCATCTCGTCCGGTACACGGTAGCGCGCGCTATCGTTCTCGCTCCGGGAAGATTCAGCGTCGCCCGACGGACGGGAACACGTGGCGAGTATCGAGAAACGGAAATCGGCCGGTGGTCTCGTGCTCCTATCTGGCCTGGTGCTGTCGGGCCCATGGCTCGCGTGCGACACCGACCCCGAGGAAGAGCGCTGGTTTGCTCCCCGAATCGAGAAGCCCGCCTACCCCTACAGCGGCGGGCCGCGGATCCTGGTTGACGCCGGCCACTTCAATACCCACACGGCGGAGGACCGATATCAGGCGTTGGCGATGCTCGCACGGGCGGACGGATACCGCGTGCAATCTTCGTCGGCTCCTTTCTCCGCGGAAGCCCTGGCGCGGGTGGACATCCTCGTCGTGGCCAATGCGCTCCACGAGCGAAACCGTGTCCGGGCGCCTCCGGCCGTCACCGACTGGGCGCTGCCCACGCCCTCGGCCTTCACCCCGGACGAGATCGAGGCGGTGCGGCACTGGGTCGAGGCAGGCAAAGCCCTGTTGCTGCTGGCCGATCATATGCCGTTCTCGGGTGCCGCCGCCGACCTGGCTGCGGTCTTCGGAGTCCACTTCGACAACAGCTTCGCCATCGACGAGGAG
>JACZXC010000174.1 GCA_022571825.1 Myxococcales bacterium
GTTCCCCCTGTTCCACGCCCTCTATCGGTTCTACTTCCGGGTCCAAAGCGAGGGGCACGAGAACATCCCCACCGAGGGTCCCGCGATCCTCGCCGCCAACCACGGGGGGCTGTTGCCCTTCGATGGAGCCATGGCCGTTATGGACGTGCTCTTGAACACCGATCCACCGAGACTGGCCCGCGCCATCGTAGACCGCTGGGCCGGTACCCTGCCCTGGGTCAACGTGTTCTATGCCCGCGTGGGCCAGGTGATCGGAACCCGCGAAAACTTCTCTGACCTGCTCCAAGATGGCCAGCTGATGCTGGTCTTCCCGGAGGGAATCGAAGCAATCCGCAAGACGGTCACCCAGCGCTATCGCCTCCAGCGCTTCCGGGTCGGCTTCGTCGAGCAGGCGCTGCGAGCCGGGGCGCCGATCATTCCCACGGCCATCGTCGGCAGCGACGACCAGTCGCCGATCCTCTACGACGTCAAGCCGATTGCCCGCCGCCTCGGGCTTCCCGTCGCGCCCATCACACCCACGTTCCCCTGGCTCGGCCCCCTGGGGCTCCTCCCCTACCCGGTTTCGTTTCGGATCGTCTACGGCGAGCCACTGCGCTTCCACGAGCGCTTCGGGCCCGAGGGCGCCGACGACACCCGACTGGTCCGCTCCATCAGCAACAGCGTGCGACGCGAGGTTCAGCAGCTCCTGGATCGGAGCCGATCACGATGAATGTCCTGGTTACCCACGCCGACGAGCCCATCGGCCGTCGGGTCGTGAAGACACTGTTTCACGATTCCACGGTGGGAACGATCCTGGCCACCGGAGACGGGCCGCCTCCGCGCGTCTTCGACCGCTTTCTCGCGGGAGCCGAACCGAAGGTTCGATACGCGCGCCTGGATCTGTCCAAGCACCGCCCAGTGAGCGATCTGTTCCACTCCGGCCGCTTCCGGAGCGCCGAGATCGACTCCGTCGTGCACATTCCGCATCACGGAGCGCCCGCGGACGGGTCGGCAACGATCCTCCCGGGACTGCCCGTGCGCACCGCCGAGGCGCGGCTGGTATTGCAACACTGTCTCGAAGAACCCTCGCTGGAAAACCTGATCACGATCGGAAGCGCCTTCGTCTACAAGTTGCCCCCGGGGAACGCGAACCGCCTCGACGAGGACAGCGACCTGGACCTCGACCCGAACGTCACTCTGGAGATCCGCTCGTGGATCGACTGTGACATGATCTTCCATGGTGAGGTACACAACGATCGGCTGCGGGTCGTACTGCTCCGGGTGCCAACGGTCGTCTCCGAGGGCGGCTATGTGTACATGAACCCGTCGCTCGTCGGGCGACCCGGTCTGCGCCTGCGGGCCCTCGGCTTCGATCCGATCTGCGCCCTCGTCTCGGACAAGGACGTGGCCCGGGCGGTGCTGGCCGCCCTCACCGCGTCGAAGTCGGGCATCTACAACATCGCCGGGAACGAGGCCGTTCCCCTTTCCGTCCTTACCCGCTGGACTCAGCGTTCGAGCCTCGCCGTCCCCAGCACCCTGCTCGGGTGGATCGGCGCGGGCACCCGGCGGCTGGGAGGCGACGCGACAGCCTCCGCCCTTGACCCGGACCGTCTCCGATACGGGTTTACCCTGGATACGCGCCGGGCCGAGCGGGAGCTGGGATTTCGCTCGGGTTACCGAGTCGGCCTGGCCCGCGCCGGCGACGGCGCCCAGCGCCTCGAGGCCGCGCCGATCTGACCCTGATCCGAGATTGGAAAGGCGCCCTTCCCTCCTCTTCCGCAGGCGAGCGAAGTCGTTAAACTGGCGCGCCATGACCCTGGACACGTCCCAGTTTCGAAACGGGCTCAAGATCGAGCTCGACGGTGAGCCCTTCACCATCGTCTATTTCCAGCACGTGAAGCCCGGCAAGGGGGGGGCTTTCGTGCGGACGAAGCTGAAGAACCTGAAGACCGGCCGCGTCCTCGACCGGCGTTTCCGCTCGGGCGAGAAGGTGCAGGCCGCGGACATCGAGGACCGCAAGATGCAGTACCTCTACCAGGACGGCGAGCAGCTCGTGTTCATGGATTCGGAGTCCTACGACCAGATCCCGTTCACCACCGAGCAGGTCGGCGATGCGAGGAAGTACCTGCTCGAGAACACCACCGTCGATGTGCTGTTCTGGCGGGGCCAGCCCATCAACATCGAGCTCCCGGCCTTCATCGAGGCGGCCATCAGCCAGTGCGAACCGGGGTTGAAGGGCGACACGGCCTCGGGGGGGACGAAGCCCGCCACGCTGGAAACGGGCGCCACCGTCCAGGTGCCGCTCTTCCTGAAGGAGGGCGAGCGGATCCGAGTGGACACGCGGACGGGGCAATACGTCGAGCGCGTGAGCTGAACCCGGAGCGGCCCTCGTGAGCTCGGCCCAAGCAGAGGAAGACGGGGCTCCTCGACGCGCCCTGGTCTTCTCGGGCGGTGGGGCCCGGGGCGCCTATGAAGCCGGCGTTGTCCGCTACATCGTCGAAGAGCTTCCCAAGCGTCTCGGCCGGCCGGTTTCGTTCGACATCATCTGCGGCACCTCGGTCGGGGCCATCCACGCCTGCTACATGGCTGCCACCGCTCATCGGGGCGCCGAGCGCGGCGCGAAGCTGGTCGATCTGTGGACCTCGATGCACGTGAACGAAGTCCTTCCGCTCTCCGCGCGGGACCTGATCCGACTGCCCGGCCGACTGCTGGGCCTGCGCCGGGTGGCAGCCGCGATTCGCCGGGGTGAGGCCCCAGAACGACTCTACGGGCTCTTGAACACCTCCGGCCTGGAGCGCGCAGTGCTCGGCGCCGTCCCGTGGCGTTCCATCCGCACCAACGTGCGCGCCGGTCGCATCGACGCCGTCTGCGTCGCGGCGACCCAGATCGCCACGGGCCGAGTCGTCGTCTTCATCGATTCCCGAGAGCGGAAGCTTCCCCCCTGGACCCGCGACCCGTGGATCGAGCCGCGCCTGACGCGGCTGCGCCCGACCCACGCGCTGGCTTCCGCCGCAATTCCGGTGTTGTTTCCGGCGGTTCGCATAGCCAGCACCTACTACGCGGATGGCGGCCTGCGATTGAACACGCCCCTGGTCCCGGCCCTGCGACTGGGTGCAAACCGGGTGCTGGTGGTGGCCCTGCGCCAGGAGCCCCACGAGGCCTCCCGCGGGTCGATCGAGAGCCAGCGCGTCGAGGACTACGCGAGTCCCTGGTTCCTGTTCGGCAAGATACTCAACGCGCTGCTCCTCGATCGGCTCGATTCCGACCTGGCGCGCATGCACCACATGAATGAGGTCCTGGAGGACGGCGAAAAGGCCTTCGGCCCCGATTTTCAGCGCCAGCTGAACGCCGCGTCCGAACGCGCGGGCCATCGGGCACTGCGCAGCATCCGCGATGTCGTCATCCGACCCTCCGCCGACCTCGGCATGCTCGCGGGCCAGATTCTCGCCGATCTGCCCGAGGGGCGGATCCAGTGGCCGTTGGCGCGACTGGCGGCGCGCAGCCTCAGCGACGACGGGCATTCCGCGGAAGCCGACCTCCTCTCCTATCTGCTCTTCGATGCCGAGTTTCTGGGGCCGCTGACGGACCTCGGGTACGCCGACGCGCGAGCCCGCGAAGAGGACCTGTGCGAGTTCTTCACGGATCCTCCCGCTAGACTCTGAGGTCATGCGAGGCGATCAGCTCTCGCGGCAATGGCAGCTGATCCAGCGCCTGGCCCGAAGTCGCGCGGGGGCGGCGCTGGACGATCTCGCCCAGGAGCTCGGCTGCGTACGCCGAACTGTATACCGCGACCTCGACGCGCTCATGTTCGCGGGATTTCCGGTGGTGAGCGAGAAGCGCGACGGACGGGTCTATTACCGTTTTCTCGAGACCTTTCGCATCGGCAACGTTCCCTTTACCGCCGACGAGGTGCTGGCCCTGGCCTTCAGCGAGGATCTGCTGCGCACCCTCGAGGGCACGGTGCTCCACGATTCGATCGGCTCGGCCCTGGCCAAGATTCGCGCCGGGCTCGGGCCCGAACTCAGTGAGTACCTCTCGCGGCTCGCGGAGTCGTTCCGGGTGATCCCGGGCCCGCACAAGAACTACGCGCTTTTCCGAGAAACGATCCAGGTGCTCCACAACGCCGTGCTGGGTCGCCGCACCCTTCGCATGCGCTATCGAACCGCCCGAACGGGATCCATCGCGACCCGCAAGCTCGACCCCTATCGCATCTGGTACCGCAGCGGCGGGCTCTATGTCGTCGGGCTCGACCACAAGTCGGGGGAAATCCGCACCTTCGCCGTCGATCGCATTCGGCGCCTCGAAGCCACCGCCGATCGCTTCACCGGTTCGAAGGACTTCGACTTCGACCGATACACCGGTTCGTCCTTCGGTGTGATCGCGGAGCCGCCGATCCGGGTACGCATCCGCTTCGACAAGAATTGGGCCAGCTTCGTGAAGGAACGGACCTGGCACGCCAGTCAGACCCTGAAGACCGCCGCCGGAGGACGCGTCGAGCTGTCGATGCAGGTCGGTGGCACCGCGGAGATTCGCTCCTGGGTGCTCTCCTTCGGCTCCGGTGCCGAGGTGCTCGAGCCCGAGTCCCTGCGGGCCGAGGTCGAACGCGAACTCGCCGCAGCGCTGAGGCGCTATTCGGCTAGGCGAAAAGCGTCATCCCATCGCCGGATGGCGCCGTCCCGTCCGACATCATCCCCAGCCTGAGCCACTCGTCCCGGGTGCGTTCGGTGATCAGGCCCAGATTCCGGAGGTTCGGGATGACCGTGTGCATGTAGGCGAGGCTGTTGAACTCGGCGAAGTTGGGCAGCGCCAGGGTCATCTTCGTGACGTTTTCCGGGTCGATGCCGTACTTGGGACCGAGACGATTCAGCATGTCGAGCTGTTGGTTGGCGTTCAGGGCCTCGAGAACACCGAAGGCCCAGTCCTCCATCTCGTGCATCTGCTCCGGCTCCGCATCCCGCACGACCCGCCGCATCATCAGCACGCCGAAGGCCGCGTGGCGTGCCTCGTCCTGCTCGACCCGCCGAAACGTCTCGCCGAGCAGCGGATTCCGGCACTCGCCGCGAAACATGGCCATGATCCCGACGGCCATGCCCTCGAACAGAACCTGCATGCCCAGCGTCTTCTGCTGCACGGTCTCCGCCTTGAGCAGCAACTCGAGGAGCACCTTGAGCGTCGGCGCGATCGGATAGATCGTCCCCATCTTGCGCTGCATGAATTTCGCGAAGGCCTCGATGTGGCGAGCCTCGTCGACGACCTGACTCGCCGCGTAGGATTTCTCGTCCATCTTTGCGCAGACGTTGGTGAGCTGGCCGCAGAGCTGCAGGGCCGCCTGCTCGCCGTGGAGCAGCTGGGAGAGCGTGTAGTTCATCTCGTCGAACAGCGCGGCCTTCTGGGTCGCCTCGTCCGCGCCCATCATGTTCAGAACCTGGGCCAGCATCGAGGCGCGCGGATCCATCAGCCAGTCGTCCTTCGAGCAGGGAATCGACCAGTCGAGATCGGTCTCGGCGTTCCACTGGTTGACCTTGCCCTTCTCGTAGAGCGTGCGGAGCTCCGCGATCTCGCTCCCGTACTCCCAGGTCCAGTGCAGTTCCATGGGGATCTCCACGTCGATCTTCTGGCGCATCTGCTGAATCTCGGCCTCGTCGACGAAGTCGATCGCCTCGAAGTCGCCAAAGCGCTTCCGGTGCTCCTGCATCAGTTTTTCCACGATTCATGCCTCCGATCGGACTCGCGGAGGAAAATTCACCACGAGCCCGCTGTGTAGAAGGTCCTGAAGCTCTCGCTTGCGTCGCCGCACTTCCTCGGCGCAAAGAACCGGCCGACCCAGCAGGCGCTCGCCGAGGTCCCCGGACGCGAAGTGGTAGACCGTGGCTCCGATCAGGGTCTGGACCATATGCGGTACCGAAACCTCACGGAACACCCCTGCCTCGACGCCCTCGCGCAGGAGCCGGCCCATCCCGTCGAGGATCTCGCCCAGGGCCTCCTCAACGCGCAGGGCCTCCGGCGCCGAATCGAAGTCGTCTTCCTCGACCAGGCTGCGCAAGAGGAGCCGGGCGGTGGGGGGATGCTCTGCGAGAGCGTCGATCAGCGCCTCGACACCGCGGTCGAGTCGCTCGACCGGTCCCAGGTCGGAGTCGAGCACCGGGGCGAGCCCGAGCCGGATGCGGTCCAGCACCCGGGCGATCACCTCGCAGTAGAGCTGGGCCTTGCTCCGGAAGTGATGAAAGAGGGAGGATTTGACCAGGCCCACCGACTCGGCCACCTCCCGCAGGCCCACCCCGGCATAGCCCCGCCGGGCAAACAGGGCCTCGGCTGCGTCCAGAATCTTCTCGCGTGAGGTGAGCGAATCGCTGGCCAAAAGAATTCCCCGTCCCGACCGCGCCCGACCCAACCCCCCACCGGGCGCCTCACAATGCCAAAACACGGTCATTGGGAAAATATGGGCTACCATGGGTTTACATTG
>JACZXC010000175.1 GCA_022571825.1 Myxococcales bacterium
GCGACCTTGCCCATAGCTCCGATTTCAGGATCCTGCTTTTGCTTTGCTGCCATTCTCATCCCCTTGAGCCTCGAGTATAACTTGTAACACTATGCAAGTGTGACTAAGGAAACATCGGTTGGCAAGCGCCTGGCAATCGACCCGAGCCCAGAATGGGGCCTCCGCTACTACCGGGGCGACCGAGGTGGGCGGACGACGTTCAGCCCCGGCAATCATTATTACCGAGGCAGCCTCCACTCCTCGCTCGAGATCGGCACACTGATACCGCACTGGGGAAAGGAGAAAACATGCTGACCGTTGGAGATCGATTCCCCGAGTTCCAGCTAAAAGCCGTGACGTCTACCGATCCGGCTGAAGCCTTCGAGCAAATCACGCACGAGAGCTATCCGCGCAAGTGGAAGGTCGTATTCTTCTGGCCGAAGGATTTCACCTTCGTCTGCCCGACCGAGATCGCCGCGTTCGGCAGGCTCGCGGGCGAGTTCGCCGACCGCGACGCAAGGGTGTTCGGCGTAAGCACCGACAGCGAGTACGTCCACCTCGCCTGGCGACAGCAGCACCCTGACCTGCAGGATCTTCCGTTCCCGATGCTCGCGGACATCAAACGCGAGCTCTCTACGGCGCTCGGGATCCTCGACCGCAACGAAGGGGTTTGCCTTCGGGCGACCTTCATCGTCGACCCCAGCGGGGTTATCCGATTCGCTTCGGTGAACGACCTGAACGTCGGCCGCAATCCCCAAGAGGTTCTGCGCGTCCTCGACGCGCTCCAGACGGACGGGCTCTGCGCCTGCAACTGGCAGAAGGGCTCACCCACGCTCGAGGCTGCTTGAGCCTGTTTGTCACGCAGTGAGAATGTGAAGAGAGGAGAACGGCCCATGAGCAATGAAGGCACAAGTCGGAAAGAGGTAATAGATGCCCTGTCCCGCCTGCTGGCGGACAGCTACACGCTCTACCTCAAGACCCACAACTTCCACTGGAACGTGACGGGGCCAATGTTCACGACCCTGCACACCCTTTTCGAGACGGAGTATCAGGAGCTGGCGCTCGCCGTCGACGAGATCGCCGAGCGGATCCGGACCCTGGGTCACGCCGCACCGGGGAGCTACAGAGAATTTGCGAGGCTGACTGCCGTCAAGGAGGCCGAGGGAGTTCCCTCTGCGACGGACATGATTCGCCAGCTGGTGGCCGACCAGGAGGCGGTGGTGGTGGCCGCGCGGAGGCTCGTGAACGCCGCGGAGAAGGCCAGCGACCAGGCCTCGGCGGATCTCGGCGTGCGCCGGATCGAGGTTCACGAAAAGAACGCGTGGATGCTCCGGAGCCACCTGGAGTAGAAGCGGGGTAGCGCCGCACCTCCCAAGACGGCGCGCTAGCCCGCTACGACTTCAGATTCAGTTGGTTGTCGTCCGTGTGATCGAAGGAGCGGCCGTAGATCTCCAGCGAGGTGGTCTCCGAGTAGAAGAGGGTCCCGTCCGCCACGCTCAGGTCGTGGCGGAACGCGACAGTCTTCGCCCCGTCGCGCATGAAAGGGGACTGGATGATCCCCCAGTCGGGATCGTCGAGCTTGGCCGCCACCACGAGCTTCACGGGTGACCCTGCGTCGGTGTAGCGGCCTCCGGCGAGCACGCAGACTGCCCGGGGAATTACGATGGATTGCATCACCACGCCCGCCCGGGAGTCCCACATCCAGTAGCCCGTCTGGTCGTGAAAGACTTCGCCGTTCGACTTGCGACGGACGATCTGTTGATAGCGAAGGATCGCGAGGACCTGGGACTCGGCGTTCTCGACATCGCCGATGGGCGTGAAGGAAAGACTCTCGGTGTAGGGATTTTCCTCGGTGCCTTCTGGCTCGGGCGAGCGGTCCATCCCTTTATCTCCTTCCCAGGTCCCAATCAGGGACTCCAAGGGTCCGTAATCGATGGGGTCGCCCATGGTCCACCCTTCTCGCGGAGATCTTTCGAGGAAAACATAGCGGCACCCAAGGGCGCCATCGATAGTGCCGTAAGTAGTGGTCGGGCCGGCGAGATTTGAACTCGCGACCTCCTGACCCCCAGTCAGGCGCGCTACCAAGCTGCGCCACGGCCCGAACCTCCGCAGAGGTAGCCGCTGAGCGGGATTCTGTCGACCTGGGACCGTCCCCGACTACAGCATCGCGCGGATGGACTGGAGTTCGTCGCGGATCTTGCGGTACCGGGCGCGGTGATCGGCCTCGAAGGTCAGGGGACCCACCTCGAGAGCCGTGCCGACCCCCAGCTCGCGCAGCTTGTTGCGAGCGCCGGCGATCGTGAAGCGCTGCTCGTAGAGCAGCTTCTTGATCAGCAGGATCATATCGATGTCGCGGCGCCGGTAGAGGCGCTGTTTCGATCGCGACTTCTGCGGCGCCATCCAACGGAACTCGGACTCCCAGTAGCGCAGCACGTAGGGCTTCACCTTCGTGATGGAGCTGACCTCTCCGATCCGGTAGTAACGCTTGTTGGGATTGATTCCGTCGTCGCCCGCCGATCCCGTGGCTCGACTCGCCATGGCCCCCCCCTTGGCTCGGCTGCATGGAGGAAACGTCAACTCGCCCGCTTCTCCTCGGCCTTGTGGGTCCCCGTCCCCTGATCGTTCAGCATGGTCTTTAGCACGAGACTCGGCTTGAAGGTAAGCACCCGGCGCGCTTCCAGCAGAATTTCCTGGCCCGTCTGCGGATTGCGGCCTTTTCTCGCGTTCTTGCCCCGAACCACGAAGTTGCCGAAGCCGGAGATCTTCACCTTTTCCCCACGGGCCAGGGTCTCCTTGATGGTCTCGAAGACCTTTTCAACGAGATCGGCGGATTCCTTCTTCGAGAACCCGACCTGCTCGTAGATCTGCTCCACAATTTCGGCTTTGGTCATCTTCTCTCCCATCCTCGGGGGTTCTACCGGAGCTCGCCCCCGAAGCGTCGAGCCAGCATCTTCACCACCTTGCCAGTGATACGTATCACCTCGGCGTCGGTGAGGGTGCGATCCGGCCGCTGGAACACGAGACGGAAGGCCAAGCTCACCCGGCCCTCCGGCACACCCTGGCCTTCGTATCGGTCGAAGAGCTCGACGGAGACCAAGTCGCGACCCCCGGTCTTCCGAATCGCCGCCTCAACTTCGCCCGCCGCTTGGGCGCGGTCGAGGATGACGGCGAGGTCCCGGCGCACCCGGGGCTGCCGCGAGACCTCCTCGTAGTGGGGGTCGTGTGGCGCCAGCGGCACCAGGGCGCTCAGATTCAGCTCGATCACCACGCAGGGTACATCGATCTGGAAATCCGCCGCTACCGCAGGATGAAGCTCGCCGACCATGCCCACTTCTTGCTCGCCCACCCAGATCCCCGCCGTGGCTCCGGGGTGGAGGTAGGTCCGATTGCCGCCCTCTCGCAAGGATGCAACATAACCTACCTGAAACAATAGCCTTTCTGCGATGCCCTTGGCCTGAAAGAAGAGCGGCGCCGAAGTCTCCCACAACCCCCCCTCCTCGGCGCCCGTGAGCACTGCACAGGCCCAGAGCGGCTCCTCCGGAAGCTCCCCTTCCCCCCGGGGCCAAAAGACCCGGGCCACCTCGAACAGCGCGACCCGATCGACCTGCCGGCTTCGGTTGTTTCGGGTCAGACGGAGCAGCGTGGGCAAAAGGGTGGTCCGCAGCTGGGCCCGCTCCTCGTGAAACGGATTCAGGATGGCAAGGCTCGCCCGGCGCGGGTCGTCCGCAGCCAGCCGCAGCGATTCCAGCTCGCCGGCGCTCACGAACGGAAACGACGCGCACTCGAGCAGCCCGGACCCGGCCAGGGCATCCCGCGTCCGTTCGGCCAGGGTCCAGCCGCGCGGCTCCGGCACCGGACCGAGCGTTGCCTGGGGCATCGTGGTGGGAATCCGATCGTAGCCGTAGATGCGGGCCACTTCCTCGGTCAGATCCTGGTGCACGTGGAGGTCGTTGCGATGCGAGGGCACGCGGCATCGGAGAACCCCGCGCGGTTCCTCGAGACACTGGACCCCCACCCGCTCCAGCAGGTTCGAAATCTCGTCCGAGGTCAAGGCGGTTCCCAACAGGCGATTCGCGCGCTCGACCTCGAGACGGATGGTCTCGGTCACCGGCGGCGGCGTTCCCCGGACGGCCAGGGCACCCGCCGCCACCTCGCCGCCAGCGAGCTCGGCGATCAGGCGGGCCGCGCGATCGGCGGCGCGGGTCACCCCGGCCCGATCCACGCCGCGCTCGAATCGATAGGAGGCTTCGCTGCGAAGGCCGTGTCGCCGCGCCGTCAACCGCACGCTCCCCGGTCGAAACTGGGCGCTCTCGATCAGCAGGTCGACGCTGGCGTCGGTCACCTCGGTGTCGGCGCCGCCCATGACGCCGGCCAACGCGATCGGGCGCTCTGCATCGGCGATCACGAGATCTCGGGGATCCAGGGCTCGGGTCTGGCCCTCCAGGGTCACGAGCTTCTCGCCTGCCCTCGCGAGCCGCACCCGCACGATGGGGCCGCGGACCCGCGCCAGGTCGAAGGCGTGCAGGGGTTGGCCGAATTCGAGCAGAACCAGATTCGTGACGTCGACCGCGACGTTGATCGAGCGGATGCCCGAGGCCTCGAGCTTGCGACACAGCCACTCGGGGGAGGGTCCGATACGCACGCCTCGAACCACTCGCGCCACGTACTGGAAGCACTCGTCGGGGGCGTCGATCGCAACGGAAACAGCATCGGCGGTGGCGGAATCCGCCTCGACCGGGGCCGTCTCGGGAAGGTGCAGGGTCCCGCCAAAAAGGGCGCGCACCTCCCGGGCAATTCCCAGAAGCGACGCCGCGTCCCCGCGGTTGGGGGTGATGCCGAGGTCGAGGATGCGATCGCCGGTCGTCAACACCTGGGACAGCGAGACCCCGACGGGAGCGTCGGGATCGAGCACGAGGATTCCGTCGTCCTCGTCGCCCAGCCCGAGCTCCCGGCTCGAGCAGATCATGCCGTGGGACACGACCCCGCGTATCTTCGTTCGCTTGAGCGGGGTGCCGTCGGGCAGCACGCCGCCCGGGCTGGCAACCGCCACCTTCTGTTCGACGACCAGATTGGACGCGCCGCAGACGATCTCGACGGGCTCGCCCTCTCCCAGCTCCACACGGCATACCGAGAGACGATCCGCATTCGGGTGGGCAACCCGCTCCAGAACCCGACCGACGCGGATCGCCGACAGATCCGGCCCGAGTCTCTCGACGATGACGTCTTCGAAGCCACTGAGTTCGAGCCGTTCGACGAGCTCGCCCTCCGGCGGAAGCGCGATGAACTCTCCGAGCCAATTGAGAGAGACCCGCATCAGAGCTGCTCGAGAACCCGCACGTCGCCCTCGAAGAGCAGCCGCAGGTGCGGAATGCCGAAACGACGCATGGCCGTTCGATCGATCCCCATCCCGAAGGCGAAGCCCTGATAGCGCTCGGAATCGATTCCGCAGCGTTCGAGTACCCGCGGGTGGATCATCCCGCAACCGCCCCACTCGAGCCACGCCCCGGCGAGGCGGAAGTCCATCTCGGCCGAGGGCTCGGTGAAGGGAAAGTGGTTGGCGCGAAATCGCAGCTCGACGTCCTCGCCCATCAGGGTGCGGGCGAACGCGTAGAGAATGCCCTTGAGGTCGCCAAAGCTGACGCGCTCGTCCACGAGGAAGCCCTCGATCTGGAGGAACATCGGGCTGTGCCTCGGACCGAAGTCGTTGCGATAGACGCGTCCGGGGGCAATGAAGCGGAACGGCGGGGTGCGGCCGGCCATGGTGCGGATCTGCACGTTCGAGGTGTGGGTCCGGAGTACGTCGCCGCCCTCGACGTAAAACGTGTCCTGCTCGTCCCGCGCGGGGTGATCGCTGGGGATGTTGAGCGCCTCGAAGTTATTGAAGTCCGTCTCCACCTCGGGACCTTCCTCGATCGCGAACCCCATGGAGGTGAAGAAGCGCACCATATCGCGGGTCACCCGGGTCAGCGGATGGAGGCGACCGTGGGGTGGGCGAGCCCCCGGCAGGGTGACGTCCAGCCCGCGCGCTTCGAACGCCGCGAACAGGTCGATCTCCGTTGGAGCGTCATCCTCGTTGACCATGACGTCATCAAAATCATCTAGCGCCATTGAAGAACCGTACTTTGATATAGTCTTGTTGTCGGTCGCACGCCGGGGTACCCGATTGGCAAAGAAAATCCACATCGCATCGCATTCCAGATCATAGGACCATCGTTCCAACACCAAACCTGAAACCTCTTCGGCAAGATCCGGGCAATTCTGGTGCCTCAAGGCGGCTTCGACCCTCCTCATAAAATTTGGAAGCAAATCATAAAGTATAATCATTCTGAGCAAATTTTCTCATGTTGCATTCAACGGATTGTTGTACAGCACTATCAAGAGCCGCGTAAATGGTTCTATGTCTACTTCATCCATAAACTAGCTGTTCAGTCCCGGCATTTGATGGA
>JACZXC010000176.1 GCA_022571825.1 Myxococcales bacterium
GGTGGCCCTCATCGTCGGGGCCGAAGCGCTCGCGACGAAGAAACGACTCAAGAAGGCTGGAGAGAAGCCGGCCTGGAGCTTTCGGCCGGAGCAGAAGCCTGGCATGCCGTTCGACGATCCCTTCCATCCGGCCGAGATTGCCCATGAGGTCTTCCAGGCCTACCTGACCTTCGCCGTGTTCGACGTGGCTCGTCGCGCGCACCTGGGGCTCACACCCGAAGAGAACCTCCGCCAGCTGGGCGAGCGGATGGCCCCACTGTCCGAGGTGGCCGCCAAGAATCCACGGGCCTGGCTTCGTCAGGCCCACAGCGCCCGGGAGCTGATGGAGGTGACGCCCGAAAACCGGATGATCGCCTACCCGTACCCCAAGGCGATCGTTGCCATCATGGACATCGACATGTCTGCCGGCGTGCTGCTCGCCAGCCACCGGAAGGCGAACGCGCTCGGCGTTCCCCGGGATCGTCGGGTGTATTTGAGGGGATTTGGTTACGCCCAGGACCCGGTCTACGTGGCTGAACGCGAAGAGCTGTGGCGTTCGCGAGCCATGCTGGAGGCGAGTCGGGTCGCACTTTCGTGCGCCGGGATCGGCGTCGACGACGTGGCGTATTTCGATCTGTACAGCTGCTTCGGAAGCTCGCTCAACTTCGCTTGCGACGCCCTGGGAATCGCGGCCGACGATCCGCGTTCGCTGACGGTCACCGGCGGGCTTCCCTTTCACGGCGGCCCGGGCAATGACTATATGACCCACTCCATTGCGACCATGGCGGAGAAGCTTCGGGAGGATGCGTCCGCCTTCGGCCTCGTCAGCGGCGTCGGCATGCACATGCAGAACCACGTGTTCGCTGTCTATTCCGCTACCCCGGCGAAGCTCGAGCCGGTCGAGGAGGCCGCGGTGCAGGCCCGGGTCGACGAGGTTGGCAAGCGCTCGATCCAGCATCCCGCCAGCGGTGCGGCAACGATCGCGGCCTACAGCGTGGTGCATGGGCGGCAGGGAGCCGCTTGGGCCGTCGCCGTCTGCGACCTGACAGATGGGCAGCGCTGCTATGCCCGCACCGAGGACCCTACGCTGATGCAGTCGATGCAAGACAGCGAGTGGGTGGGACGCGCAGTCAGGCTCGAAGGCGATGGCAGGGGACCGAACCGCATCGTGGGTTGATGCATCAGCCGCCGCCCGACAATGCCTCCTGGGCGTATCGCTTTGCCCAGACCTGATCGACCTTGCCGGTCGGGAGGCGCTGGATCTTGCACAGGATCAGCTCCCGGGGAACCTTGTAGCCGGCCAGGTGTTCGCGGCAATGGGCCTGAAGCTCCTCGAGGCTCGGCGCTTCGACACCTTCCTGGATTTCGACCAGGGCGGCCACTCGCTCCATCCAAGCCGCATCGGGAATGCCCAGCACGGTGACGCCGCGAACGGCCGGGTGGCGCGCCAGCACGCCCTCGACCTCGTCGGGAAAGATCTTCTCGCCGCCGGAATTGATGCAGCTCGAGCCGCGTCCCAGCAGCGTGATGGTTCCATCTGCTTCGACGCGGGCCCAGTCGCCGGGCAGGACCCAGCGGACCCCGTCGGCGTCGGTGACGAAGGTCTCGGCCGTCTTCTCCTCATCCTTGAAGTAGCCGAGGGGGATGTGCCCGCTGCGCGCCAGGCGACCGGTGCCGTCCGAGCCCGGCTCGATGCGCCGCAGGTCCTCGTCGAGCACCGCCACGGTCGGGTCCGGCTTGAAGCGGGGACCGGTGGTGGCGTCGAAGGCGCGCGTCTCCCGGGCGGCGCTGCCGATCTCGGAGCTGCCGATGCCCCCCGTGATGGTGATCCTTCCGAAGGCTTCGCGCAGCAGCTTTCGCACCGGGTCCGTGAGGAGCGCGCCGCCGGTCGAGATCACCGTCAGTGAGCTCGTGTCGGCGGATTTCGCGGGGTCGAGCTTTGCCTCGGCGAGGGGCCGCCCCATGGCATCCCCGATGATGCTCAGGGTCGTGACGCCTTCGCGCTCGATGATCGAGAGGACCTCGTCGGGATCGAAGTGTCTCGACACCGGGAAGAGACCGACTCCCCCGTTGAAGATCGTGATGAACAGGGGCCACTGGCCGCCGCCGTGCATCAGGGGCGACAGGGTCAGGGTGCGCAGGTGGAGTGGATTGTCGGCCTGCTTCGCGATCTCCTCGGGTCGCTCGATCCCTCCGGTCAGGGGGCGGGCGATGTTCGAGTAGAGGTCTTCGTGGCGCCAGAGCACGCCCTTGGGCATGCCGGTGGTTCCACCCGTATACACCAGGTAGAGGTCGTCGCCCGAGCGGGAGCCAAAGTCGCGGGTATCGGACTGGTCCGCCAGCGCCGATTCATAGCGGACGCCCGGGCCTTCGCCGTCCTCGCCGTCTTCCAGCACGAGATAGCTGTGCAGAGACGAAAATCCGGACGCGAGCTCCGCCACGCGCGGGGCGAAGCCGCGTTCGTAGACGAGCGCCACCATCTCGGCGTTGTCCCAGATGGTGCGGAGCTCGTCGGTGACGTAGCGGGTGTTGATGTTGATGCCGGTCGCGCGGATCTTCCAGCACGCGAGCAAGGTCTCGACCCACTCGAGTCGGTTGTGGGCGTAGATGCCCAGGTGATCGCCGGGACCGACGCCGCGACTCAGGAGGTAGTGCGCCAGCTGGTTTGCGCGGCTCTCGAGCTCCGCGCGGGTGCGCCGCTTCTCGCCCGCGACCAGCACGTCGGCATCGGGGCGCGCATCACAGAGACATTCGAACAGGTCTGCGAGCTGGAACTCCATGTTGCGCCCGGGGTCTCCAGCCTCGGCTCAGACGCGCGCGAGAACCATGTCGGCGACCCGCGTCCGGTGGATCCCGTTGTAGCCGAGCAGCAGGTCGTTCTGCTTGGCCTTCCGGTAGTGGACGTGGGCATCCGAGTCCCAGGTGAAGCCGACGCCCCCATGGATCTGGATGCATTCACCGGCGATGAAGTTCGCGGCTTCGGGGACGAAGGCCTTGGCCATGGCAGCGGCCTCGGCCCGGATCGGGTCGTCGACGTCCGAAGCCCAGGCGGCGTAGTGGGTCCCCACCCGCGACAGCTCGAGCTTGCGCAGCATGTCGACGGCCTTGTGCTTGATCACCTGGAAGCTGGCGATGGGACGCCCGAACTGCACGCGGTTCTTCGCGTAGTCCACGGCGAGCTGATATGCGCGTTCGCTGCTGCCGATCAGCTCGGCGCACAGGGCGATGCAGGCGTCGTCCACCACGCGCCGCCAGAGGGCCGTGTGGTCGCCGTTGAAGCCCACCGGCCGCGCGTCGGTGCCGTCGAACTCCATCGACGCAATCTTGCGGGTGAGGTCCCAGGTGGGAATCGCCTGGGCCTCGGGAGATTCTACCAGGAAGGTGCCCAGCCCATTCTGGGTTCGGGCCACCACCAGCACCCAGTCTGCGGTGTGGCCGTCGATCACGATGGGCTTTGACCCGTGGAGCAGCCAGCGGCCGGTCTTGCGGCTGGCCCGGGTTCGGACGCGGTCCACCACGTCGCCGTGTCCGGTTTCCTCCAGGGCGACGCTGCCGCGGCTCTCGCCGGATGCCAGCGATGCGAGCTGCTCTTCCAGGCCCAGGGCGCGTACCGCCAGCGTGGTGAGCACACTCGACGAGAAGAACGGGCCCGGAAAGGGCACGCGTCCCATCTCCTCCATGACGACCACGAGGTCCACGAGGCCCAGTCCCAGGCCCCCCTGGGCCTCCGGAACCAGCAGGCCCGTCCAGCCGAGCGCGACCACCTGATTCCAGATCGCATCGGTGAAGCCCCGGTCGTCCTCGAACAGGGCCCGGCAGGTTTCACCGGGGCATTCGCTTTCCATGAAGCTGCGCACCGCACTGCGCAGTGCTTCCTGCTCTTCGCTGAAGCTGAAATCCACCGCTTCCGAGGTCTCCGCCACGACGGTATCATTCGTGGGAGATGCGTTATTTTTCGACTCCGATCTGGCAGGGATGATACCTCATGGATTTTGCAACCACCGCTGAGGACGAAGCGTTCCGCAGTGAGCTGACGACCTGGCTCGACGAGAACCTGGATGGTTTCCTCGCCCAATGGCCCGGGGTCGAAGACGCCCTGTCCACTGGCGCCGGCGCGGCGGGCGTGATGAAGTTCATGGAGCGGCGCCGCGCATGGCAGCGGAAGCTGAACGAGGGGCGGTGGGCGGCGATCCACTGGCCGAAGGAGTGGGGCGGCCGCGAGGCCAGCATCACCCAGAACGTCATCTACTCGGAGGTGATGTCCAGCTATCGCACGCCCGGGATCTACAACCCCAACGGACTCTGGCAGATCGGCCCGATGATCATTCACTGGGGAACCGACACGCAGAAGAAGATGTGGATTCCGAACATTCTCAATGCGGACGATCATTGGTGCCAGGGATTCACGGAGCCCGAGGCGGGAAGCGACCTCGCGAACCTGCGCACGCTGGCGGCCCGCGACGGCGACGACTACGTCTTCAACGGTCGCAAGATCTGGATCTCCACCGCCCACATCGCCAAGTGGGGCCTCTTCCTGGTCCGGACCGACCCCACCGCCATCGAGCGTGGGGCCAAGCACGAGGGGATTACCGCCTTCATCGTCGATCTGGAGGTGCCGGGGATCGAGATCCAGCCGATCAAGGACATCGCCGGCGAGGAGACGTTCTGTGAGATCGTCTTCGACGATGCCCGGGTACCCGCGGCGTACCGGCTCGGAGAGGAAGGGCAGGGCTGGCGGGTGGCCATGGGCACCCTGGGCAAGGAGCGGATCGGAACGGCCGGGCTCGCCATCGGCATGCGCGCCGACCTGAACGCCATGATCAATCTGGCGCGTTCGGTAAATCCCCAGGCTCTCGAGGATCCAGCCATCCGGGATCGGATCGCCCGCGTCCACACGGACATCGAGTACACCAAGCTCCTGAACTACCGGGCCCTCTCGAAGATCCTGAAGAACCAGCAGAACTGGCCCGAGGTTCCGCTGGCTAAGCTCCAGTGGAGTGACCTGGCCCAGACCCTGGCCGAGCTGGCGGTCGACCTGCTCGGCCCGGTGGGCATGATGGCCAAGGGGGCTCCCGAAGCCGCCGACGGCGGCTCGTGGAACCGGCTCTATCTCTACCAGCGCTACACGTCGATCGGTGCGGGCACCACCGAGGTGCAGAAGAACATCATCGCCGACAAGGCGATCAAGCTTCCGAGGAAGTAACGCGCACTGACGAAAGACCCAGTCGTCATTCTTTGAGGCTCTTCCGGGTTTCGAGTGGGGCCCGCCGGAGGTTCGGCTTCGCGGGGCGTCGAGTCCCGGGGGTCGACCGAACGGGCTTTCAAGACAGTTGCACCCGGCCTGTGCGAATTCAGATCCGCTCGGTATATCCTCGCGGGCCAGTCACTTCGAACACTTCGAACACTTCGAACACTTCGAACACTTCGAACACTTCGAACAGGAGGGCGGACATGCGTAAGGCGACTGGACTCGAGTACGAGGAGCACGGCCAGGGCGAGCCGGTGCTGCTGATTCACGGAGCCTTCATCTCCGACGCACTCTCCCTGGTCGCGCGCGAGGCTGCGCTCGCGGAGCGCAATCGCGTGATCTGGTATCGCCGCCGGGGCTACGGCGGGAGCGACCCCGTGTCGGCCCCGTTCAGCATCGCAGAGCAGGCGGGGGACGCCCAGGCGCTCCTCGCGCATCTCGGCGTGGAGCGGGCCCACGTGGTCGGGCACTCGGGCGGGGGCGTAATCGCGACGGAGCTCGCCCTGCAGGCTCCGCAGCTCGTTCGCTCGCTGGTGGTGCTGGAGCCGGCGATCAAGCCGCCGCCGATCGCCGCGGCCTTTCCCGAGATGCTCGAGCCCGCCATGGAGGCCTACCGCTCGGGGAATCTCGGCGAAGCCGTCGACTTGTTCATGAAACTGGTGGGCTCCGAACCGGACTGGCGGACCGAGCTGGCGAAGACGCTCCCTGCCGGCCCGGAGCAGGCAGACAACGACGCCGCCGTCACGTTCGACGTGGATCTCCCGCAGATCCCGGAGTGGGTCTTCGACGGCGGCCGCGCGAGTCGTCTCTCCCCCCCGGTCGTCTATGTCTGGGGGAGTGAGAGTGGCCCCATGATCGAAGCCGCAAGGGACCACTTCCTGTCGCTGGTCCCCAAGGCGCTGTCTGTGGAGCTGCCCGGGGTCGACCATTCGATGAACACGAGCGACCCCGGGCTGGTCGCGGGAGCGATCGCCGAGTTCCTCGCGCGGCAGCCCTGATCCGCGCAGCGGGTCCGGTGCCGAGATCCGCTTCTCCGGGAAATCAGCAGCTCGGGCCTCAGCGCCGGGAAATTTCGGCCTCAGTTTGAGATTCGGGCCCCCGATACACGTGGGGTGGATGAGGGGCGTCCAGCCCGCAGGCCCCACGCCGGGTCGCTGCCGGCCTTGGGACGCCTTGCCTGGGGGT
>JACZXC010000177.1 GCA_022571825.1 Myxococcales bacterium
CAGGAGGGCCGTTCCGGTGGTGGCGATGGTGCGGCGCACGGCTTCCCGCGGGTCGCCCGTCTCTTCGCGGTAACCCATGAACTTGTGCATGAAGTGGATGGTGTCGTCGACGGCGACGCCGATCACCAAGCTTCCAATCAGCAGGGTGCTGATGCTCATGGCGATTCCGAGCCACCCCATGAGCGCCAGGGTCAGGTATACGGGGATCAGGTTGGGGATCATGCTCAGGAGCCCGAGGCGCAGGTCGCCGATCAGCAGCACCATCAGGGGCGTGATTACCAAGAGGGCCAGGGCGTAGGAGCGCACCAGGCTCGTATTCAGGAGCGAGAAGGTGCGGCTCGAAAGCGCCGCGTCGCCGGTGATCTGGATGTCGGTGCCCTCGCCCAGGATCTCGCGGAATCCCGCTTCGATCGCTTCGAGGAAGGGCAGGTAGTGCATGCCGTCGGCGTAGCTCACGTGAAGGGTGACGCGGCCCTCGCGAAACAGGCTGTCGGTAACGTCCTCGAGGTCGTCGGAACCGCTGTTCTCGAAGAGCAGCAGCTCCTGGGCGATCAGGGCCCGCCCCTCGGGCAGGGCGAAGTGCTCGGCCCGATTGGCGTGCAGCGCCTGGTTGATCTCCTTCACGATGTCGACGATCGATATGGCCTTGCCGACCGTGACCGGTCCCACCCGGAGGGCGGTGGCAAAGGCGATCGCCGTTTCGATGCGGCCCAGCAGCTCCGGGTCGTAAAGTCCGTTCTCGGCCCCCGTGTCGATCAGGATCTCGACGGGGGTGGTTCCTTCGAACGCGCGGTCGATCCGCTCGATCGCCAGTCGCAAGGGATCGTCTTCGAAGAGCAACGACAGAGCATCGTTTCCGAAGTGGATCTGGCGAATGCCGGGAATCGCGAGGACCAGCACGACCGCGGTGGCCACCAGCACCGCCACCGGTCGTCGCGTCGAGAGGTCCGCGATCCGCGTCAGGGTGGCGGTGACCGGTCCCGCCACGCCCTGCGAGTTTCCCCGGGGCGCGTGCATGGGGACGGCGGCCAGCAGGGCGGGCAGAAGCACCAGGCTGTAACCGAGTGCGATCAGAACGCCCAGGGGGGCGATCACGCCGAGCTGGGCCACCGGGGAGATCTCGGCGGCCACGAAGGAGGCCAGGCCCCCCGCGGTGGTGAGGCTGGTGAGCACCACCGGCAGTCCCGAGTGCTCGAGGGCTGCGACGATGGCGGTATCCCGGTCGTCGCCGGCGGCCCGGCGCTGGTAGGCCATCGAGAGGATGTGGACCGCGTCGCAGGTGCCCACCGCCAGCAGGAAGATCGGAAGGATTTGGGTCACCGACGTGAAGGGAAGCCCCAGGTGCGCCATGGCGCCGAAGGTGGCGACTCCCGAGAGCAACACGACCACCAGGGGCAGCACCGCCGCCGATACCCGCCGGAACAGGATCCACAGAAACGCCGCGATCGCTGCGATGCCCAATACCGCGAAGCGCACCGTGTCGGACAGGGCGATCGATTCCAGCCGAGCGCCCATGACTTTCCCGCCCACCAGGTAGAGGCGAAAGCCCGGACCGTCGTGCCGCTCGATCACTGCGCGGAGTCCATGGAGGGTCTCTGCAATCTCGGCCTTGGTGAGGTAGGGGAGGGCTTCTTCGTCCTCGAAGCCGGTGTCCACGTCGAAGGACTCGTCGCTTGCGTCCGTTTCGATCGCCAGCGAGGAATAGGTATCGAGCTTGATCGTCAGCGCCGTGAAAACGCCGTCGCTCGACAGGAGGGTGTTGTGGTAGAGCGGATTGCCGCGCACCCGCGTTTCGAAGCGGGCCAGGTCGGTGGCGGTACCCGCCCAGTCTTCCATCAGCTCGTCGACGATGAGTTGGTCGCCCCGGCCGCGGGTCGAGCGCACGTTCACCAGACTCAGGACTTCCGACGCGTAGGGAACCTCGGCTTCGACATCGGCGTGAAAGGCGCGCAGGCGGTCGAGGAAGTCGAGATCGAAGACCTGGGGGGTCTCGATTCCCACCATGAGGCGCTCGCTATCGCCGTAGCGCGCGCGGAAGGCGTCGTAGACCTTCTGGGTCTCGTCGCCGGTGCGGAGGAAGTTGTCGTTGGAGAAATCGGCGGTCAGCCGGAAGAGCCCGCTTCCCAAGAGAAGGGTGAGGACCAGACTCAGGACGATCGCGCTGCCCCGGTGGCCTACAACGAGGTGTCCCCAGCGCGCGAAGGCCCGTTCGGTTCGCGCGCGAATGGAGCGGGAAGCCACGGCGGGATGCTAGAGAATTCGGGAGCGGGGCTCCCTCGATCGGCCGGATCTCGAGTACCCTCGATTGATCCGAGGACCAATCCCGAGGTGGATCGAAAATGGAAGGGGGGGTGCGAGCGTTGGCCGTTCGCCGGCAGTTCCGTTCCCGAGGCGAGGACGCCTGAACCGCGATCGACTGCCGGCGCCACCCTGTCGTCGGGCGGCTAGTCCCTCGCCGGCATTGGGGGTAGCTCTGGCTCGAGGGGCACGCCGGTCGCGTTCGCCACCATCGAGAGCATGGTGTAGTGGCCCACCACAAACGGGATCTCCACGAGCTGGGCCCGGTTCCAGCGTCGGCTCAGCTCGAACCAGGTCGCGTCGTCAAGCTTCTGGGCTCGGTGGAGCTCGTCCGCTGCGCGCAGGAGAGTGCGGTCTTCTTCGGCCCATTCCGGCGCGTCGGGCCCGGAGGGAATCCGCTGGATCTCCGCCTCGGACATTCCCGCCGCTCTCGCATAGATGACGTGGTGGCCCCACTCGAACGCCGAGGCGCAGTTCCACGACGCCCGCAGCGCGAGCAGCTCCGATGCGCGTTTCGGGAGGACTCCCCGGGTCGCGAGAGCCGCAGCGAATCCCAGAAAGGGCTCGAGGAGCGCGGGGTGGTGCGCGATCGTCATCAAGATGTTGAGCGGTCGCGCCGTGGCCCGGTCGCTCCGGCCTTCCAGCTCCGCCACCGGCGCCACGGTTCCGCCCAGCACGCTGCGCACCCGGTCGTTCCACGCCTCGGGTTCCAACGGTTCGATCCTCGCGCTCTTTTCGGCCATCGGGTCTGCTCCCAGCCGGCGCGTCGGGGGGAGTCCCCTCTCGCGGTTGCGGCTCCACACGTCTACCGCCACCCGCCCCCGGGTGGCAAGCGGTCCGGGAGGGCGGGTCCCCCAAGAGGGGGATTTCCCTGGAATCGCCGCATGAGAGACCTGGGTCGCGAGCCATCCGTCCTGGGTGGATTCCTGCCGGCGGGACGAGGTGGAATGATCGAGCGAGCGTGCATTGACGTCTCAGGCATCCGACTGCCGCCGGGTGGGAAACGATGTGCGTCCATCCGGTGCGGTCGGGGTAGGTTCGCTGGCGCGGTCGCGGCTTCTCTGTGAAACGGCTCCCCGCGCGGATCTGGCTGCACCCGAGCTGGTGCTCGATCGGACCCAGACTATCCTGTCGGGCGCGAGCGCCTGCGACTTGCGCTACCGAAGCACGGGTCGCGTGCGAATCGAGCGAACCAGCCAAGGAATCAGCAAACCGGGGAGATCGACATGGAGCAGTCCGACGAACGCCCTGCGGTTTGGGTGGGGCACGTGACGATGAAGGCCAACCGAATCGAAGAATCGAACGATTTCCTGGTGACCCTCGGGCTGCGGCCCATCGTCCTGGAGGACGGCATCGCGGTCCTGGAGCTACGCGGCGGAACCCACCTGGTGCTGCTCCAGACCGACGACGCGCTGTCCGGCGCGGCGCCCTTCGATCTC
This sequence comes from Myxococcales bacterium, assembly GCA_022571825.1. Lineage (GTDB taxonomy): Bacteria > Myxococcota_A > UBA9160 > UBA9160 > SMWR01 > JACZXC01. The sequence goes on from JACZXC010000177.1 coordinate 3,738, forward strand.
ATGGTCGACGACCTGGAAGCGACTCACAAGCGACTCACGGAATCCGGACTCTCGCCATCGACCGTCGTCGCTGGGAAAATCCATCGATCCTTCACCGTACAAGACCCTTCCGGTCACGACATCACCTTCAACTCCAGTCACGTCTCCGACCGGCCCGTCTAGGGCTGGGCCCCGCACGTACGCCGGGATCCGAGAATTCGGCATCGGTGCCGCCACCGCGCGCACCCCGGCCGCGTGCGGTGCACGCGTGGCCGTCTCCTAGCTTCGGCTCGACGATGCGCCGGACCCGGGCATCCCCGATCGCTATCGCACCAACCGCGCCCACAATGCGGACGCTGTGTTGGCTGAGATCCGGCGGGGCGGCGGCGATGCGATCGCGCGAAGCGGTCGGACCTGATCCACATCGTCGAGCCGGACGACGTGGCAGGGGTGATCGCCTACCTCGCTTCCGACGCGGCCTGGCTCATCACCGGCAATATTGTCCACCTGCGCTGAGGGCAGTCGGGCCCGGACACTCTGGGGATTTCCCCGGGATCGTATTCGGGTGGAATCAAGATGCCGCCGAGTGACTGGGCACCGCTATGCGCTGGAAGTTCTCCAACCGCCAGCTGAACCGATCGCGGGCATCGGCTCAGGCGACGGGGTTGCGACGCACGAAGTCGACGACGACCTCGGCGAACTGCTCACCCTTGTCCTCCTGGAGGAAGTGACTGCCGCCCTTGATGGTGGTATGGGGCTGCGCCCGCGCGCCGGGAACGTTCTCCTGAAAGCGCACTTCGCCCCCGGCCGTGATCGGATCGGTGTCGCTGAAGGCGGTGAGGAACGGCTTGTCCCAGGCACAGAGGCGCTTCCACGCGCGCCGGTTGGCGGGTACGGCCGGGTCGTCGGGGAACACCGGCACCAGGCTCGGAAACTCGACGGCCCCGGCCTTGTAACGCGCATCGGGGAACGGCGCCGCATAGGCGGCGATGACTCCGTCGGGAAGCGGAGTTCCCGCGGCGGCTGCGACGGTGCGGGCGATCAGCCCACTGATCGGCAGGTCCGGGGTGTTCGCGCTGAACTTTCGCCAGATCAGAAACGGGGGGCCGGGCAGGTCCGCGCCGCCCCCCATCGCTCCGACCAGGTCGTCGAAGGAGAGCACGGGAATCTCGTCGTAGAGCTTGCGCACAGCCGCGACCGCGTCCGCCGGAAACTGGTCCCCCGTGGGAAATCCCGTGTTGGACACCACGACACGCGCGAAGCGATCCGGGATCTCGGCGACGAGGCGCAGGCCGATCAATCCGCCCCAGTCCTGGCAGACGAGCGTGGCACTCTTCACGTCGTTCTGTTCGAGCCACGCCGACATCCACTCGACGTGTCGCTGGTAGCTGTAGTCCTCTCGGCGCGCGGGCTTGTCGGACCTTCCGAATCCCACGAAATCGGGCGCGAGGGTTCGCAGGCCGGCATCGCGGAACACGGGGATCATCTTGCGGTACAGGTAGCTCCATGTGGGCTCCCCGTGCAGGCAGAGCACGACCTCGCCGGCGGGGGGTCCCTCGTCGAGGTGATGGATTCGCAGCGTCCTACCCTCCGGGCCCGGCACCTCGGTGTAGTGGGGCTCGAAGTCGTAGCCGGGAAGGTCTCGGAAACGGTCGTCGGGGGTGCGTAGGATTTCCATGGGTCGGGTTTACCACGGATCGCGAACGTCTGCTCTTGGGCACCGGGCGCAGTCCCTGGCGGCCTGGGGAAACCGGTTGATTGACCCTGCGCCGCCGGTTCTGAGAGAGAATGGGTGAGGACTTTCTGAAGGCCAACGCACTCTTTTGGCTTGGCTTCTGGTCGCGTGATATGGGAGGGCGGGGAAGGGGGGCATGTGGTGAATGAAGGTTCTTTGTTTCCACGAGGAGAAGGAGGATGTCTGTCAAACGCATTTGTCTTGGATTGACTCTCATCACGCTGGTCGGTATTCCCGCGCGGGCACAGGCGGAGGACGACTACGATCGCTCGGGATACTATCTGGGTGTGGGTCTCGGACTCGGCGTCGAGCAATTCGAGAATGCGGGTGGGTTGAACATCGATACGGGCGTTGGGTTCGACCTCTGGGGCGGATATCGATTCACTCCCAACCTCGCAGCGGAAATTCAGCTCCAGTACCTGGATCGCTTCGACTTTTCCCGCGATGGAAACGATTTCGGAGTGCGTGTACTGGCCTTCACCTGGAATCTGAAGTGCTATCTGGAGACGGGTTGGGTTCAGCCCTTCTTTCTGGTAGGGATCGGCTCGTTGCGGGCGGAGGTGGAAGCCATCGGCGGAAGCGCCACCGATTTCGCTGCACGTTTCGGGGGAGGCATCGACTTCTACAGCTGGTCGAACACGTCACTCGGGGTCGCTGCAAGCTATGTGGTGGCCACCGGGGACGTCGACGGTTTCGACTACGTGAGCCTGGTACTCGGAGTCCAGCACCGCTTCTGAGGCCGACCATCCCCAACACCAGAACTGCCCCATCTGGATCTGATACCGTGACCGCGATGGCCGAGGAGCGGGCGGAGCGATCCTCGTGGAACGACCGTGTCTTCGGCCCCACTCCCCTGCCGCCCATGACCACCGCCTGCCCCGAGCCGGTCGACGCGCTGCGCGCGGGGGGCGAAAGGGCGGCAGTGGACCTTCCCGCGCCTCGCAGGTTTCTTGCCAT
>JACZXC010000178.1 GCA_022571825.1 Myxococcales bacterium
TGGACGGCATTCAGATGATTCTGGATCGCGTGGGCGCGCGCGGCGAGGGCGCGGGGCAGCCTGCGCTTCGCGTCAAGCTCGGGACGACGGTTGCGACCAACGCGCTGCTCGAGCGCCGCGGCGTTCCCACCCTGCTGGTGACCAATCGAGGACTCGCCGACGTTCTCGCGATCGGCACCCAGGAACGGCCGGAGCTCTTCGCGCTTCGAATCGAGAAGCCCTCGCACCTCCACGGCGAGGTGGTCGAGGTGTCCGGACGGGTGGGAGCCGGCGGCGAAGTCCTCGAGTCCTTCGACGGGGCGGCAACGCGCGCGGCTCTGGAAGGCGCTCGCCAGCGCGGGTTCCGCTCGGTGGCCGTCGTCCTGATTCACGCCTACGCCGAACCCGAACTCGAGCGGCGCGTGGCGCGCCTCGCCGAGGAGGCGGGCTTCAGCTACGTGGCGGCCTCTCACGAGGTCGCTCGAGAGATCGGGTTGCTGGCACGGGGCGAGACCACGACTGTCGACGCCTACCTGACGCCCCTGCTCCGTGCCCATGCCACCGAGCTGGGCCGGGTGCTGCCGGGAGCCCACCTGCGCTTCATGCAGTCGTCCGGCGGGTTGACCGATGCCGCGCGATTTCGCGGCCCGACGGCGCTGCTCTCCGGGCCGGCGGGGGGAGCGATCGGCGCGGCGCGGGTGGCTGCGGCGATGGGCTGCGATCGCGCCATCGGTTTCGACATGGGTGGAACGTCGACCGACGTTTCCCTGGTCGAAAATGGCGAGGTCGAGCGCCGATTCGAGACGGTGGTGGGCGGGGTGCACGTGAAGGCACCGATGCTGCGGATCCACACGATCGCGGCCGGTGGCGGCTCCCTGTGTCGCTTCGATGGCTTTCACCTCTCGGTGGGACCCGAGAGCGCCGGAGCCGATCCGGGCCCTCTCTGCTATGGACGCCCCGGCGCTTCGGGACTGGCGCTATCCGACGTGAACTTCGCCCTGGGACGGCTGCAGCCCGACCGTTTCCCGTTTCCCCTGCGGCTCGAGCCGGTGGCCGAGGGCCTCGCTGTCACCGCGGCTGCCTTGCGGCGTCAGGGACACGATCTCTCCCTGGATGATCTCGCGGCGGGGTTTGTCCGGGTGGCCAACGCGAGCATGGCCTCCGCGATTGCCGAAGTATCGGTGACGCGCGGGGTCGATGCCCGCGACTGTGCGCTGGTGGGCTTCGGGGGTGCCGCGGGCCAGCATGTCTGTGCCGTCGCCCGTGAGCTCGGCATCCGCACCATCTTGCTGCACCCCCTGGCGGGGATTCTCTCCGCCTACGGCATCGGCATGGCGGACACCAGCTGGGATGGCCAGAGCGACGCGGCCCGCATGCGATTGCCCGAGAACGGTGCGCCGCTGCCGAACGTTGTTTCCGAACGGCTGGCCACCCTGGAAAACCAGGGGCGGACGGCGTTGGCTGCCGAGGGAGTGACCTCCGAGATCCGGATCGAAAGGCGCCTCGATCTTCGTTACCGCGGGACCGAGGTGCCGCTGGCCATTCGCGAACCCGCCGATGGAGACTACGCGGTGGCTTTCGCGGGCGAGCATCGGGTTCGCTTCGGCTACACGCGCCCCGGCCGCCCCATCGAAATCGTCACGGCTCGGGTGCGAGTCCGTGCCCCCGCGGTGGGTCAGGGGAGCCGGCTTCCGGCTCCCCTGACCGCGTCCGACATGCATCCGCTGCGGACCGAACGCGTTTGGTTTCCGGGAACCGGTCGCATCCCCGCGCCGGTCTACGCCCGGGAGTCCCTGACCCCCGGGGCGCGCTTCGAAGGCCCGGCTCTCGTGCTCGAAGATACCGGCACCGTGGTACTCGATCCCGGATTCTCCGCCGAAGTGGGCATCGAGGGCATCCTCGTCTTGCGGGACGAAGGCGGGGTGCAGCGGGTCTCTGCGGTCGATCTATCCCGACCGGACCCCGTGCGCCTCGAGGTCTTCGGCAACCGCTTCATGTCGATCGCCGAGCGGATGGGCGTCGTCCTTCGAGACACTTCGGTGTCGACCAACATCAAGGAACGCCTCGACTACTCCTGCGCGGTCTTTGACTCCGAGGGCGGCCTGGTCGCCAACGCGCCCCACATCCCCGTGCATCTGGGCGCAATGGCGGAGACAGTGCGAGTCGCCCGCGACCGCTTTCCCGACCTGGAGCCCGGCGATGTCATCGCCACCAACGACCCGGCGGCCGGCGGCTCCCACCTGCCGGACGTGACCGCGGTGACTCCGGTCTTCACCGGTACCGACCGGCCCAGCTTCTTCGTCGCGAGCCGGGGCCACCATGCGGATCTCGGCGGAAGGACACCCGGCTCGATGCCCGCGGACTCGCGCAGTCTCGAGGAGGAGGGTGTCTTGCTGAGACCATTCCGGCTGGTGCGTCGGGGGCGCTTCGATGAGGAGCGTCTGCGCCGCGAGCTCTCGACCGCGCGCTATCCCGCCCGGGTCCCCGACGACAACGTGGCCGATCTCGAGGCCATGGTGGCGGCGAACCGATGCGGTGCGCGATTGCTCCAGGAGCTGACTCGCGAGTGCGGTCTCGACTTCGTCGCCACCACCATGGGCCAGCTCCAGGACGCGACCGCCGGAAAGGTCGCGTGCGAGATCGGTGCGCTTCCCGACGGCGTCTACGCCTTCGAGGACCGCATGGACGATGGGACCCCGATCTGTGTATCCCTGGCGATTCGCGGAGACCGGATGACGATCGACTTCAAGGGCACCGGGCCCGCTTCGAAGGGCAACCTGAACGCCCCGCGCGCTGTGGTTCAGGCCGCGGTCATCTACGTCCTGCGGGCGCTGGTCGCCGAGCGGATTCCCCTCAACGGGGGCTGCCTGCATCCCGTGGAAATCTCGGTGCCGCCGGGCTCGCTTCTTGACCCGCCGGCGGGGGCCGCTGTCGCGGGGGGGAACGTGGAGACGTCCCAGCGCATCGTCGACGTCCTGCTGGGCGCTCTGGGAAAGGTGGCGGCGAGCCAGGGCACCATGAACAACGTGGCCTTTGGCGACGAGACCTTCGGCTACTACGAAACCATCGGCGGAGGGTCCGGCGCCGGAGAGGGATTCGATGGCGCCTCGGGCGTCCACACCCACATGACGAACACGCGGATCACCGACGCCGAGGTCCTGGAAGTGCGCCATCCGGTGCGGCTGCTGCACTTTGGCTTCCGTGTGGGCTCCGGTGGGGGCGGGCGTTGGCGCGGTGGCGACGGGTTGATCCGCGAGTACGAGTTCCGGGCGGGGGTCACGGTGTCGCTGCTCTCGCAGCGGCGGTCGCTTCCACCCTATGGCTTGGCTGGCGGCGAGCCCGGGGCGACCGGGCGAAACCGGATTGTGCGGAGCAACGGCGCGATCCAGGAGCTTCCCGGGTGCTGTACCGTCGAGCTGGCCGCTGGAGACCGACTGCGCATCGAGACGCCCGGAGGCGGAGGCTATGGCCGCCGTTGACGGCTCCGGGCCTTGCCGCACGCGTCGGTGGTCCTTACTGTCCACACGGGTGGGCGCGTAGCTCAATTGGCAGAGCAAGGGACTCTTAATCCCTAGGTTGAAGGTTCGATTCCTTCCGCGCTCACCATCCCACCGTAGAAGGCTCCTGGCGCATCCATGAGTGGTATTGCGGTGCGAGGGGTTGTTTCGATCCCTCAGCACACCTCCTGCGGCGTAGGGTCTGCTTGCCGCCTCGTTATTGTACCACTTATCGGTGTATAGACTCAAGCGAGACGTGAGGAGAGCGCGTCTCGGGGGGTAGGTTTAGTGTATAGGGGTCTGCTGCGTCCGAGAAGTCGCATGATGTCGATCAGGCCCCGCACGGGAGGCAGGCATCGGGCGGTGCACGCTGAGCTGGGGCTGGTATTACCTCTCGACGGTGCTCGACGATTACTCGCGCGAGATCCTGGCCTGGGAACTGAGTGCCACGATGCGGGTGGAGGACGTGACCGAAACGCTGGACCTTGCGCGCGCAGCCACGGGCGTGGGTCGGGTCCGCGTCGAGCACAAGCCGCGGCTTCTCAGCGACAACGGCCCTTGCTACATCGCGAGGGACCTGGCCACGTATCTCCGAGAGCACGGTCTTGGACACACGCGGGGCCGGCCCTACCACCCGATGACCCAGGGAAAGATCGAGCGCTACCACCGCTCGATGAAGAACGTGGTGCGCCTCGAGAACTACTACAACCCCGGGGAGCTGGAGCGGGCCCTCGCTCGTTTCGTCGCGCACTACAATCACGAGCGGCTTCATGAAGCGATCGGGAACGTGACGCTGGACCACAGGTATCACGGACGCCAGCGTACGATCTTGAGTCGCAGAGAGAAGATACAACGCTTGACGTTGGAACGAAGGAAGAAAGAGAATCTACGCAACGCGGCCTAGAAGCCCGGCCGAAAAGTCACCAGTGGGGGTCGACGATAGCGATTCGTTTCGGTAGACCGGGCATGGGGGGTGGTCATGCTAGGTCGTCGCGAGCCGCAGGGTGATTTCTTCCGTCCGGATCACGCGTTTCGAGATCACGTAGGCGAGGAGACCTTCTACGGATGGTTGGCTCGCCATGGTGCGGAGTGGTTTCGCGATGAGGATTTTGTCGCCCTCTACCGCGAGGACTTCGGACGTCCGAGCGTTCCGCCTTCGCAGCTATCCGTAGCGCTGCTTCTGCAGGCGCATGATTCCGTGTCGGACGAGGAGGCGATTGCGCGCAGCGCCTTCGACCTGCGGTGGAAGGTCGCGCTGGGCCTGGAGCTGGACGAGAAGCTCTGCGCGAAGAGCACGCTGCAGCGTTTCCGGGCTCAGCTGGTGCTCCACGAGGCGACGGGCCAGATCTTCGATCGCGGGGTCGAGGCGTGCCGCGCCGCGGGCTTGTTGAAGCGCACGACGCTCTCCGCCGCCATCGACACGACGCCGATTCTCGGACGCGGCGCCGTCCGCGACACCTACAACCTGGTCTCGGATGGGATTCGGCACGTCGTCGACGAGGCCTGCCGTCTCAAGGGCTGGGCACGAGACGAGATCGTGGAGGCCGAGGGGCTGAGCCGGCATTTCGCCGCCAGCTTCAAGGGCAGCCTCGATCTCGACTGGAGCGATGAGCAGGAGAGACGGGCTGTCGTCGGTCAGCTGGTGGCCGACGCGCGTGTCACGCTGGCCCTGGCGACGCGGGCTCGGCGGGGAGTTGCGAAGGACGCTCCGGCGACGCAGGCGCTTCGAGAGGCGCAGCGGCTTCTGGCCGAGCTGCTGACTCAGGACATCGACGAGGAGCCGGAAGATGGGGGTGGCCCCGCGATCCGGCGCGGGACGGCGAAGGACCGCATTGTGTCGACCACCGACCCGGAGATGCGCCACGGGCACAAGAGCCACTCGAAAGGCTTCGAAGGGTACAAGGCCGCGATCGTGGCGGAGACCGAGAGCGGAGTCATCCTGGCGACCGACGTGCGGGCGGGCAACGTGCACGATCGCGAAGGGGCCGCCGATCTGGTCGCCCAAGCGGTGGAGCGCTCGGGGCAGGATCTCGAAGAGGTACTCGGAGACACCGCCTATGGGGATCTGGAGACCCGCGAATCGATCGCGGCGCTGGGCGCTGAGGTCATCGCGAAGGCTCCACCGGGCACGCGTAAGGGGATGTTCGACCGCACCGACTTCCGCGTCGATCCGAGCCGGGGGGTGGCGCGCTGCCCGGCCGGCAAACGATCGATTCGCCGCGATGCCGTCACGGGTGATGATCCCGGCTGGAGGTACATCTTCTCCCGCAAAGATTGCCGTCCGTGTCCGCTACGCGCTCAGTGCACGAAGAGTCGTGCGGCGGCGCGCGTCCTGCAGATCACCGACAAGACGGAGGTGCTCTGGCGTCTGCGCAAGCAACAGAAGACCAAGCGATTCCGGAAGCGCTACCGCAAGAGAGTTGTGGTCGAGCACCGAATCGGCCGCTTGGTTCAGCTCGGAATTCGGCAAGCGAGATACTTCGGAAAGGCCAAGACCGGCTTCCAGATCGCCCTGGCGGCCACGGTGGCCAACCTGATGCTGGTGGCAGCGGTCTCGGGGGAGGCTTCGTCTGCCGCCTTGGCCCTCGCACTCCTCGTCGGGATCGCGTCCCTCGGGTCCCGATGGCTCGCTGCCCTGAAAGGATCTCTCCAGATGGCCCCTTCTCGGCCGGGCTTCTAGGCCGCGTTGCGTAGATTCTCCTTCTTCCTTCGTTCCAACGTCAAGCGTTTAATCTTCTCTCTGCGGCTCAGGATCGCACACTGGCGACCGTGGTACATGTCGTCCGGCGTCACGTTGCCGATGGCTTCGTGGAGCCGCTCGTGGTTGTAGTAGTCCACGAAGCGAGCGATGGCCCGCTCCAGCTCCCAGGGGCTGTAGTAGTTCTCGAGCCGCACCACGTTCTTCATCGACCG
>JACZXC010000179.1 GCA_022571825.1 Myxococcales bacterium
CTCCTCGCGGGGATCGATGCCGGTGATCGTGCCCACAACCTCGACGATGCCGGTGAACATGCGGTCCGCTTCAGCTCCCGCGGTCGATCACTTCGAAAATCTCTTGTCGATCTGTCGAAGCATTTCGTCGCGAACGGTCTGGTAGCGGGCGGCCAGCTCAATGGGCGGATTGGGAAGCCTGGACTCGATCGCCTCGAGCTGGGTCTCGTGATACTTCACCTTGAAATCCACGAACTTGAGACCGTGGGCGGTGGAGATCACGACCACGCGGTCGTTCTCGCGAATCAGGCCCCTGCGAACCAGCTTCTCCATCGCCGCCAGCGCCACGCCGGTGTGCGGGCAGTTGAAAAGACCGGTGCGATCTGCCCGGGCACACGCCTCGGCGAGCTCCGCTTCGCTGGCCTGCTCGACGACGCCATCGTATCGCCGAAGGGCGTCGATGGCCTTGTCGACCGAAACGGGATTGCCGATCTGGATCGCGCTGGCCAGGGTCGGGCGCGCGGCGATGGGCTCGAACACTTCGAACCCCCGCTGGTAGGAGAGGTACAGGGGATTCGCGGCCTCGGCCTGGGCGCAGGCGATGCGGGGCCTGCGATCCACGAGTCCCAGGTCGACCAGCATGTCGAGACCCTTGGCCAGCGCCGACACATTCCCCAGGTTCCCGCCTGGGATCACGAACCAGTCGGGCACGTTCCAGTCGAACTGTTCGATGATCTCGATTCCGATCGTCTTCTGGCCTTCGATGCGCAGACTGTTCATCGAATTGGCCAGATAAATCTCGTCGCGTTCGGCCAACTGCTGGACGATCTCCATGCAGCCATCGAAGTCGGTATCGAGGGCGAACACGATAGCCCCGTTCGCGACAGGCTGGATCAGCTGGGCGACCGAGACCTTGCCCCGGGGCAGGAAGACCACGGCCGGAATTCCCGCCGCGGCCGCGTAGGCGGCGAGTGCCGCGGAGGTGTCGCCGGTGGAGGCGCAGGCAATGGCCGGAATCTCCCGTCCCTTCGCGATCATCTCCTTCACCTGGGAGACGAGCACGGTCATGCCGAGGTCCTTGAAAGAGCCGGTGTGGGAGTTTCCGCATTGCTTGATCCAGAGATCGCGCAGTCCGAGCTCGGTTCCGTAGCGTTCCGCCCAGAAGAGATTGGTATTGCCCTCGAACATCGACACGATGTTTTCGTCGCGGATTCCCGGGAGTACCCACTCCTTCTTGCCCCATACACCGGAGCCGAAGGGCCAGGCGGTGACGTGCTGGCGCTCCTTGAACCTGCGCTTCCATTCCTCGGATGACGTCTTCCCCAGCTCGCGCAGATCATGGACCACCTCGAGCAGGTCGCCCGTCCGGGAGCGGTAGACGATCTCGTCGAGCGCATAGTGCTCGTTCGGATCGGAGAGACTCTGAAACCAGGCGCGATACCGGGGTTTGTCGGCCACGCCTAGAGTCCCTCTTCGATCCGGATCAGACAGGTCGGCGCCGTCACGTCCGGTAGACGATCGATGATTTCCAGCGCCCCGCGCACCGCGAGCTCCCGCGCGGGATGGGTCTTGACGATGACCGGGACGGACTCGGCCGCGGCACCGCGCCCCTTCTGGATCACCGACTCGATCCCGATCTCATGATCGCCCAAAGCGGAGGTAATTTGGGCCAGCACGCCCGGGCGATCCACTGCGGTGAAGCGGAGATAGTAGCAGCCGACCAGTTCGCCCAGCGGCACCAGAGACTTCGGTTGGATCCGGTGGGGCATGTAGGAAAGCGGCGCCACCCGACCCGCGCTTCCGCGTCGAATCTCCCGGGCGATCTCCATCAGGTCGGCCACAACGGCGCTGGCGGTGGGAAGCTCGCCGGCGCCTGCGCCGTAGTAGAGGGTGGGCCCCACCGCATCCCCCGTCACCGCAATGGCATTCATGGCCCCGTCCACACTCGCCAGCAGACTCGTGGCCGGTATCAGGGTGGGGTGGACCCGCACCTCGATCCGACCCTCGGCACCGTCGCCCCCGGCGCGGGCCTTGGCGATGCCCAGCAGCTTGATGCGGTATCCGAACTCGCGGGCCGCTTCGAAATCGACTGGGGCCAGGCAGCGGATGCCCTCGATGGGAATCTCCTTGAAGGTGAACTCGGCACCAAAGGCCATGGTGGCCAGCAGAGTCAGCTTGTGGGCGGCGTCGATTCCATCCACGTCGAAGCTGGGATCGGCTTCCGCGTAGCCGAGATCCCTCGCCCGCTCGATCACCACTTCGAACGGTTCGCCGGTGCGCTCCATTTCGGTGAGCATATAGTTCGTCGTTCCGTTCATGATTCCATGGATACTGAGGATGCGGTTCGCGGCGAGCCCTTCCCGCAGTGACCGCAGGATGGGGATTCCACCGCCGACGCTGGCCTCGAACGCGATGTCGACACCGCGGCGAGCCGCCGCGTCGAAGATCTCCTTGCCGTGGAGAGCCAGCAGCGCCTTGTTCGCCGTAACCACGTGCTTGCCCGCGTCGATGGCGCTCTGGATCAGGCGCCGCGCGACGTCGGACCCTCCGATCAACTCGACCACAATCTGGACGTGGGGGTCGGCGATCAGCCCGTCGGAATCGTCATCGAACCGGATGCCAGACAAATCCACGCCCCGGTCGCGCTCGGTGTCGAGGTCCGCGATCCGGACCAGATTCAGGGGAAACCCCAGGCGCTGTTCGATCACCGCGGCGTTTCGCTGCAGGACCTTGACGACACCGGTGCCGATGGTTCCGAATCCGATCAATCCCACTCCGACCGCGTCCCCAGATCTACTCATGTGCCGAACCCGCCGCGTCCTCGGCGGTCGCGCCCCGAAGGAAACGCCGGATCCCCCGAACCGCCTGGCGGATTCGCTGCCGGTTTTCCACCAGGGCGAAGCGCACGTAGCCCTCGCCGCTCTCGCCGAAGCCCCTACCCGGAGATACCGCCACATGAGCCTCGTCGAGCAGGCGTTTCGAGAACTCAAGGGAGCCCAGGGGTTGAAACGGCTCCGGAATCCGCGCCCACACGAACATGGTTCCGAGCGGCTTCTCGATCTTCCAGGAGCCCTCACCGGGCTGCCCCAGTCCGTCGATCAGCACGTCGCGCCTCGCCCGGTACTCCTCGGCGTTCTCGCCGACGACATCCTGGGAACCGCGTAGGGCCACGATCGCGCCGATCTGGATCGCCTGGGGAATTCCGTAATCCAGGTAGCTCTTGATGCGCGCCAACGCGTGAATCATGTCCCGGTTGCCGCAGGCGAAGCCCACGCGCCAACCCGCCATGGAGTGGCTCTTCGTCAGCGACGTGAACTCGATTGCGATGTCCTTCGCGCCCGGCACTTCCAGGATGCTCGGGGGGCGATAGCCGTCGAAGCAGATCTCCGCGTAGGCGAAGTCGTGGAGCACCATCAGATCGTGAGCGCGCGCGAAGTCCACGATGCGCTCGAAGAAGGCCCGGTCGACGGTCTGGGTGGTCGGGTTGTGGGGAAACGAGAGGATCAGCATCTTGGGCTTCGGCCAGGTGCGGGCAACGGCGGTTTCGAGGTTCGCAACCAGGTCGGTATCGGGACCCAGCGGAACGTGACGCAGGTCGCCGCCCGCAATGATCACCGAGTAGGGATGAATCGGGTAGGCGGGGTCGGGACACAGCACCACGTCCCCGGGGCCCACGGTCATCAATACGAAATGGGAGAGCCCTTCCTTGGACCCGATCGTCGCAATCGCTTCGGTCTCGGGATCCAGATCGACATGGTGGCGCCGCTGATACCACTCACAAATCGCCGCGCGCAGATTCGGAATCCCGCGGGAGGCCGAGTAACGGTGGTTTCGCGGATCCCGGGCCGCCTCGCAGATCTTCTCAATGACGTGGGGAGGCGTCGGCAGATCCGGGTTGCCCATGCCCAGATCGATGATGTCACGGCCGGCGCGTCGCGCCGCCTTCATCAGGTCGATGACCTCGGCGAGGATGTACGGGGGCAACCGGTTCAGCTTGTTGAAGTCGTGGCGAATCTTCCAGCTCATCCCGCCTCTCCGACCCGTGCCATCCGCGGGCGACTCGCGCGAGCCGCCGCATAGCTTTCTTCGGCGTTGTAGGAGGAGCGTATGAGGGGGCCGCTCGCCACATGCGGGAAGCCCAGCGCACGGGCGGAGGTCGCCAGCGCGTCGAACTCCCGCGGATCCCAGTAGCGCTCGACCGGGAGATGGTGCCGGGTCGGCCTCAGATACTGGCCGATCGTCAGCGCGTCGACCCCCGCGCTGCGCAGTGCGCCCAGCATTTCCACGACCTCGTCGAAGCCCTCGCCGAGGCCGACCATGAGCCCCGACTTCACCACCAAATCCGGTCGCTGGCGCTTCGCCTCGGTGAGAACGGCCAGTGAGCGTTCGAAGACCGCCCCCGGGCGCACACGCCGATACAACCGGGGAATCGTCTCCACGTTGTGATTGTAGACGTGCGGTGCCGCTTCACACACGGCGGCGACAGCATCGAGATCGCCCCGGAAGTCCGGCGTGAGCACCTCGACGGTCGCCTGGGGTCGACGTGCGCGGATCGCGCGCACACTCGCCGCGAAATGAGCGGCACCTCCATCCGCCAGGTCGTCGCGGTTGACGGATGTCAGAACCACATGGGCCAGCTCCAGCTCCTCCGCGAGTCGGGCCACCCGGTCGGGCTCTTCGGGATCCGGACCCAACCGCGGACGTCCCGTGGCGATGGCACAGAAGTGGCATGCGCGGGTGCAGACGTCGCCCAGCAGCAAGAAGGTGACGTGGCGACGCGACCAGCACTCGGAACGGTTGGGGCACCGCGCCTCCTCACACACGCTGTGCAGCCGTGAACGCCGCAGCCGCCGCTCGAACTCGCGCAGGGCGGGGGTTCGAGCCAGGGTCCGCACGCAATGCGGGGGGAGCCGCAGGTGTTGGAACCCGTGCTCTCCCCCCCCGATCTGGACGAGCTGGCTGGACATGCAACCTCTCGAATTGACTGAGTTTATTTGACTTCCGCCGCCTGTGCCAAGCGAGCCTTGCGGCGCGAGAAGACCCAGTAGAAGGGGAGCCCGGCGGCCAGCAAGCCCACTCCCACGGCGCACTCGAGGGGGCGACCCCAGAGCAGCGCCGCGGCGACGCCCGCGTTGGCCAGGACGTACAGGGCCGGAACCCAAGGATAGCCCCAGGCCCGATACGGCCTCGCGCGCCGGGGTTGGGTACGCCGCAAGCGATACAGTGCGAATACGTCCGCGATCGTGGCGAGGACGATGGCAAAGGTCGTGTAGTGGAGCGCGGCCTCGAAGGTCCCGCGATGGGCTTCGCGCACGCGGCTGATGGAGGCGAGATGTCTGGCGTTGTCGCCGCACTCGAAGTATTCCGAAGCGAGTTCTTCCGGGACCGAGGCCGCGAACTTGCGAAACGGCTCGCGGCGCTTGATGTAGATATTCAAGTTTTCGGTGGAATAAGGATTGAGAGGCGAGGCGAGAATACCGCGGTTGCCCAGGGCTCTGGATCCGAATTCCATACGCCCCTGGAACCAGGCCACGATCTGATGGGCTTGCAGTTGTTTGACGGCGGCTTGGATCAGCCGCTCGTCGGTCAGCAGGTACTGGAAGCCTAGTTTGCAGTTCTCGAGCACCTGCTTGATCTGTTCAGCATCGTATTCCGGGCCCAGGAAGAGATTGCGGACCGGCGTCCGTTCGGAGCGGTGGAAGACGTGACGCCAGGCATGGAAGGCGCAGCCGATACTCGTTCCGGCGTTGCCGGCGGCGGGCTGCACCCAGACCCGCTGGTAGCGGCCCGAGTTGGCTAGCGCGGAGACGAGAATGGAGTTGAGCATTAAGCCGCCGGCCAGACAGAGGTGCTTTCCTTCACCGGCGAGACGCAGGACGATTTCCTCGACGGCGCTTTGCACGCTGGCGGCGAGGTCGGCGCGCTGGGTTGCAGTAAGTTCCTGGCCGTACTTGAGTCCGAGGGCGGAATAGAAACGCTCGCTGAAGCCGCCCCGCGCCGGCCGGGACATGTCGAAGTAGTCGTGGTCGAGCTGCGGCCGCTGGCGGCCGCCGGCGGCGAGGATCTCGAGAAAGACGTCGTGGTAGGCGGGCTGACCGGTTACCGAGAGCCACTGCACCTTGTGCTCTTCGGCGCCGGAGCGGAAACCGAGCAGTTCACTCACCCGGCTATAGAAGGCCGCCGGGGAGTCGGGCGCGTAGATCTCCTCGATGGGATCGAGACGCGAGGCATCGGCCTCCCACAAGGCGCCGCAACGCATATCGCCCACGCGGTCGAGGGTGAGCACGCGCGCTTCCTCGAACGGCGAAGGGTAGAAGGCGCTGGCGGCATGGGCCGTGTGATGGTCGACCATCACAATGCGGGCTTTGGGGAAAAG
>JACZXC010000180.1 GCA_022571825.1 Myxococcales bacterium
CGCTCGCGCGCGCCGAGGAGCGAACGCAGCGACTGGAATCCATCGGCCGCTGCCAGGCCACGCGCCACTAGATCCCAGAGCCCTTCTTCGACCTGAATCGGAAGCCGTCCCGTGGCGGCGACGAGCTCGGAATGAAAGAGCGCACCGCGCTGTTTCAGACACTCGAGCAGATCCCGAGCGGGACCCTCGCCCGGAAGCGACGGGTGCGTGTCGCCGCGAGTGGCGGACAGCAGCCAGGGCAATTCTTCACGCAGGGCCAGGGTGATGGGCGTGGCCCGAGATGGTACCGCGCCCCCGCGACCCGCCTCGGCACCACCATTGGCGGGTGGTCGAATGCCGAGCCGCCCCCAGACCACTTCGCCCGAGAGGCACGCGTCGTCGAGCCAGCCAGCGCGGTAGGACTCGACCCGCGCCGGCAATACCGCTTCTTCCCAGGCGCCGGCCGCGAGATCGAAGCCCTGGAGCTGCTCCACCACCGCCAGGGTGCCCCGTCGCCCCTCGCGCTTGGTTCCCGGCGCCACGTGCTGCCAGCGCAGCAGGAAGCGCATGAAGTCCTGGGCGCTGACCGGCTCGATCTCCTTGCGCAGCCGTTCCCGCGTCTGCAGGTGAATGCGGGCCAGCAGCCGCCGCGCGCAGTACTCCTCGGTGCCCTCGGGCCGACGCTCCAGGTCGAAGCGCCCGCGGAGCAGAAACCCCTCGGACTCGAGGCGCGCCAGCCCCTGCTCGATCTGGCTCGGTCGCAGGCCGGTCGCGGCCACGAGCTCTTCCAGGGTCGATGGACCGAGGCCGTCGAGGTGCCCGCGCACCACTTCGGTCGCCGCGCCGTCCGACGTGGGCGCGGGCCGCGCCGCCAGCGGCTCGGGGAGACACACGTCGGGATCAATCCGCGCGCCCGGGAAGAGAATCTCGACGGCCTGGCGCTGCTCGGTGGCGAACCAGAACCGCCCGGTTCCGGTGGCTACCGTTGCCGTCCTCCCCTCCTCGAGCAGCCAATCGAACCACTCAGCCCAGCCCTCGAGGGGCCGGCATACGACCAGACCCATCAGCGTGTCATGAAGCTCTTCGGGGTCTCGCGGTTCGGGCCGCGCCTCCTCGCGAACCCGCGCGATTGCATCGGGGTCGAGGCGTCCCAGATCCCGAGCGTTTTCGGGCAGTCCCCGGCGGAGAGTCATGGCACGGGTGCGCCGCTCTTCGAGGGGCGCGTCGTCGAGGAAGGTAAATGGGCGTCCATTCAGGATTTCGTGGGCCAGGGGTGAGGGCTCGGTCGTCTCGCGCGTGTGGACGCGAATCCGGCCCCCCTCGATGGCGCGCAGCAGGGTCTCGAGTCCCTGTAGATCCATGGCCTCGGTGAAGCAATCCTCGAGGGTCTGGCGCACGATCGGGTGGTCGGGAATCTCGATGGGCCCCGTGGCGTTGTCCTGACATGCGGCGAGGCCGGGGAAGATCGCGGCCATCAGATCGTCGGCTTCCATCCGCTGGAGCGGCGGCGGGTTCTTCTTGCCCCGCCGGAAGCGAAGCACCACCAGCGAGCGTCCCAGGTTCCAGCGCCACCGCGCCTGGAACATCGGCGCCTGCACCACGGCCTGGGCCAGGGTAGCGGCGAGGTCCCGCGAGGAGAGCATCTTCAGGAAGTCGGGAAGTGGAAAGCTGTGCTGGGGGCCCAGGGAGAGCACCAGTGCGTCGTCGTTGGCGGCCGCCTGGAGCTCGAAGTCGAAGGTCCGACAGATGCGCTTGCGCGCGGCGAGTCCCAGTCCGCGATTGATTCGACCCCCGAAGGGCGCGTGCATCACGAGCTGCATCCCGCCGGTCTCGTCGAAGAAGCGCTCGAGCACGATATCGTCCTGGGTGGGGATGATGCCGAGGGCCTCCTGGCAGGCGGCCAGGTAGCGCACGACCTGCTCGGCACCGGCGGCGTCCAGGAACGCTTCGCTCCGGAGCCAGTCGACGGCGCCGGCCCGATCGTCGGCGGCGAGCCGAGCGCCGACAACAGCGCGCAGGTCCGAGACCTCGGCCGACAGCTCCTCGGTGCGCGCCGGCGCTTCGCCGAGCCAGAAGGGAATCGTGGGGGGAAGGCCTTCGGCACTCACCACGCGAACCACGCCGGCCTCTACCCGCCGGATCCGCCAAGAGGTACTTCCCAGCAGGAAGATATCGCCGGCCATGCTTTCGATGGCCCAGTCCTCGTTCACGGTGCCGACGAAAGTGTCGTCGGGATCGGCGACCACGCGGTAGTCCGCGGTCTCGGGAATGGCGCCGCCCGACGTCAGCGCCGCCAGCCGCGCACCGCGTCGCGCGCGCAGCACGCCGTGGATGCGATCCCGGTGGAGATAGGCAGCGCGCTTGCCGCGCCCGGTCTGGATGCCCTCGGAGACCATCTCGACCACGGCATCGAAGTCCTCCCGCGAGAGATCCGCATAGGGGGCAGCCCGCCGCACCAGCGCAAACAGATCGTCTTCCTTCCAGTCGTCGGACCCGCAGGCGGCGACGATCTGCTGGGCCAGGATGTCGAGGGGAGCCACCGGCGGCCGTACCCGGTCGAGGGTTCCGCGCTGCACCGCGCGCATCAGGGCCGCACACTCGACCAGCTCGTCGCGTGTGGTGGGATAGAGTCGCCCCTTCGGCGTGCCCGTTCGCGTATGGCCCGAACGCCCCACCCGCTGCAGGAACGTGGTAATGCTGCGCGGTGAGCCGATCTGACACACCAGCTCCACGGGACCGATGTCGATCCCCAGCTCGAGTGAAGCCGTAGCCACCAGCACCCTGAGGTCGCCAGCGCGAAGGCGCGCCTCCACCCGCAGGCGCCGCTCCTTCGAGAGGCTCCCGTGGTGGGCGTTGACCTTGTCTTCGCCGACCCGCTCTCCCAGGAGATGGGCAATGCGCTCGGTGAGGCGGCGCGTGTTGCAGAACACGAGCGTCGTGTGGTGAACCGCCACGTGGGTTGCAATCGAGTCAAGTATCTCGCCCCACTGCTCGGCCGAGGTCACGGCCTCGAGCTCGCTGCCGGGCACCTCGACGGCCAGATCGAGGGCGCGACGATGCCCCACGTCGACGATCCGACACGCGGGCTCTCCATCGGGCAGCGAACGCGCGGGGCCCGCGCCGACCAGGAGCCGTGCGATCGTCGCGATCGGTCGCTGGGTCGCCGACAACCCGATGCGCGCGGGGCGCTTCTCGCACAACGCCTCGAGCCGCTCGAGGGTCAGCGTGAGATGGGAGCCGCGCTTGTCGCGCGCCACTGCGTGAATCTCGTCGACGATCACGGTGTTCACGCCGCGCAGACGCTCGCGAGTGCGCTCGGCGGTAACCATCAGGTAGAGGGACTCGGGCGTCGTGATCAGGAAATGCGGGGGCCGGCGGATCATCGCCGCCCGCTCCGAGGCGGGCGTGTCGCCACTGCGCACCCAAGCCCGGATATCCGGCGCCGGCACGCCCAGCTCGAAGGCAACATCCCGAATCTCGGCGAGGGGCGTCTGCAGGTTCTGGTGGATATCGACGCCCAGCGCCTTGAGCGGTGAGACGTAGACGACGTCGACCGCATCCTCCAGGAAGCCCTGGAGCTCGAAGCGCCGGTAGAGCCGGTCGATCAAGACGAGGAAGGCCGAAAGCGTCTTGCCCGATCCCGTCGGGGCGGCGATCAGGGTGTCGTGCCCGGCGGCGATGTTCGGCCAGCCCTGGGCTTGGGGTTCCGTCGGTCCGAGCGGAAACCGCCGTTCGAACCAGGTTCGGACGGCGGGGTGGAAGCCTTCGAGAGCGTCCATGGCCGAAGCGAGAACCTAGCAGAGGCCCCGGGACAGATGCGGTCACACCCTCGGCGGGCGCTAGCATGCAGGGGAAGGCCGCGCGGTGCGCCCGCAAGCCCGACGGGCGGGCAGCGAGGCGAAGGGCAGGCCCCTGCACCGGGCCGAGTCGGACCAGGAAGGCGAACGGAGTCCGGAGACCGACGTGGAACGCATCGTCTCGTTGTTGCCGAGCACCACCGAGATCGCCTGTGCCCTGGGTTTCGAAGATGCCCTGGTCGGGCGATCCCACGAGTGCGACTTCCCGCCCGGGGTGGCTCGGCTTCCGGTTCTCACCGAACCCAAGCTCGATGCGAGCCGCCCGAGCACCGAGATCGATCGGCAGGTGAAGGCCCTGGTGCGCGACGGACTCTCGGTCTATCGCGTCGATGCGGATCGCCTGCGCGAGCTCGATCCCGCGGTGATCCTGACCCAGGATCAGTGCGACGTGTGCGCGGTCAGCCTCTCCGATGTCGAGGAGGCCCTGGGCGAGTGGATGGGATCGCGCCCACGAGTTCTCTCGTTGAAGCCGGCCACCCTGGGCGACGTCTGGCGCGATATCCAACGAGTCGCCGAAGTCCTGGGTCACCCTGAACGCGGGAAATTGCTGACCGTCGACCTCACCGATCGCATCTCCGAGACGGCGGAGCGCGCACTTCGCATTGCCGAGCGACCCCGGGTCGCCTGCGTCGAGTGGATCGATCCGTTGATGGTGGCCGGAAACTGGATGCCCGAGCTGGTGTCACTTGCCGGCGGACGCAATCTGTTCGGCGAGTCGGGAACTCACTCGCCGTGGATCCACTGGGAGGCCCTGCGCGCAGCCGACCCGGACGTCATCGCCGTCCTGCCCTGCGGCTTCGACCTGGCGCGCACCCGTTCCGAAATCGAACCGCTGACGGCGCAACCGGGCTGGAATCAGCTGCGCGCAGTCCGGAATCGCCGCGTTCTTCTGACCGACGGCAATCAGTACTTCAACCGTCCGGGGCCGCGGCTCGTCGAGTCCCTCGAAATCCTGACGGAGATCCTGCATCCCGACGAGTTCCCCGCCCAGCACCGCGACACCGCCTGGCAGCCGCTCTGACCTTGGGGGCGATCCTCGCACGTCGACTTCCGAAGCCACGTTCCCGGCCGGATCATCCCCCAGCTCGCCCAGTTCAGTCGCGGGGACCGAGTTCTTCCAGGAAGCGGGTTTCGAGGCTGGAGAGATCGGAGCGGTAGACCCGCGAGAGGGAGCGCCCCAGGTTTCGGCTTCGAATCAGGTCGTGGCAGAACTCGCGGAGCTTGCGGTCCCCGTGGCGCCGAGCCAGGAATTCGACCATCCCGTAGGACTGCAGGTAGGCCAGGCGTGCGGCATCGGGACCCAGGTGCCCGAAGCTCGGCGTACTCAACGTCGCCAGTGAAACCAGTCGGCCATTTTCGCGCGCCCGCTCGAGCAGCCGGAGCTCGTGGATCGACAGATGGCGCTTTCCGACCATGCGCGCCTCGAACCACTCGGCCAGGCCCTCGTTCAACCAGGCCGGGAAGATGAGCGACGGCGCCGCCGCGTCCAGGGCCGCGTGCACCAGCTCGTGGTTGAGCACGCGAACCAGACCCGTATGAATCTGGGTATCTCCCCGCACGCGAATCACGCGCGCGTAGAAACCTGCGGCGGCGAAGCGGAATCGCCGGGAGAACTCGCGGTCGAAGATGTCCGGGTCGTAGACGATGACCTCGATCTTCCGCTTCGGTCGGAAGCCCAGAATGCGGTCGAGGAACTCGTAGGCGTCCTCCAGAACCTCGAGGACGCCCTGTTCGAAGCGGCGCGACCCGCGAAAGCCTCCGGTCGCGTCGATGTCGACGTCCTGATACAGAACGAAGTGGGCCGAAGTCCGCCGATCGAAGTTTCCGTCGGCGCCGCGATCCGCAGCGTTCGCAGCATTGGCGGCCACCGCCGCAGAGACCGCCAGGGCGATCCGAACCACGCCTCGACCCCAACCGATAGCGAAGCCTCTATCCAACCCAATCTCCGCCCAATTTCTGAGCAATTTCAATAGCTTTCGGAATTAGCCCACGCCTCAATGATCGTCACAACGGCAGATCCAGTGTTCGCGCACATGCGAGGAGACTAGCCCTAGCAGGCTGCAGAAAAACCCCGTGCGCGGCGTGCGGTTCCGCGCATCTCTCCACCCCCCATCCAGCGTGTACCTCGCTACTTCTCGCGTTTTCGACCGGGCGGCGGGTCCATCAGCGGCGGTCCATCGATCGCAGTCGTCCGTAGGCCAGGTGTCGACGTGAAGCCAAGCAACGGACTGCGGCTGCGAAAACATTCCTCAGCCTGGCGCCCGTGGGAAGATCGATCCAATCACGGCCAGCGAAAAGGCGACTCCGAGTGCGGCCACGACAGCCGCGCCGGTCGGTAGATCCCAGAGTGCACTCGCCGCGATGCCCGCGGTGCAGGCGATCGTGCCGATCAGCCAGCTGGCGAGAAGCCGGCTCGAAATGCTTGCGAAGAATATCGCCGCGCACGAAGCGGGTACGATCAGCAGGCCAAAGACGACGAGCACGCCCGATAGCTGGACCGAACCCGTCACCACGACTC
>JACZXC010000181.1 GCA_022571825.1 Myxococcales bacterium
TGCGCGCACCAGGGACTCCCCTTCCATCTCTCCGAAGGGACGACCCAGGGCGGCGGTGACTTCGTCGACCTCGCCGAGCCACATGCGCAACGGGCGGATCCAGTGGGATCCGGTGTCGATGGCGATGCCCCCGCCTGCCATCGCGCGGTCGAAACGCCAGGGCCGCGCGCCGCCGGTGCGCGCCGATCGGCCGTAATACGCGTCCATCGGTGGAAAGAAGATGCAGCCGCGCGCTGTCACGATCTCGCCGATGGCGCCGTCCTCGATCAGGCGTCGCGCGGTCACGACCTCGGGCCAGTACTGCGCGTTCTCCGCGACCATGAACACGCATCCGGCTTCTTCCGCCGCGCGCGCCGCCGCCGCCAGGATCCGCTCACAGGCGTCGGGGGTGGGCGCCATCGGTTTCTCGAGCAACACGTGTTTGCCCGCCTCGAAGGCGGCGACGGCCGCCTCCTCGTGCAGGTGGTGCGGCAGCATGAGGTCGACGGCATCGAAGTCGCCCTCGGCGAGGGCCTGTTCCAGGGAGGAATAAACGGCGGCACCGGTCTGCTCGGCCACGGCCTTGGCATGTTCCGGATTGGTGTCGACGGCCGCAGTGACCTCGATCTGCGCCGCTCCCTCGCGGATCCCCAGCAGATGCATGGACGAAATCGCTCCGCAGCCGACGAACGCCAGCTTGAGCCGGTCGGTCCTGTCTTTCGCTGATGCGGTCATCGGACGCTACTCCTCGGGTGGGACGTCGAAGCGCGCGCAGTACTCGGAAAATCGCTCCCTCACCTGTTCCGGGGCGAGGCCCACGGCTGCCAGCGAGTAGCGATGGACCCCGTGGTGTCCCTTGGGATGGGCGTCCAGGTGAGCCCGCATCGCGGTCTCGGCATCGGGGGTGAGGGTCTCGCCGAAGTGATCGTAGATACGGCGCACCGACTCGATCGGGTCCCTCACGAGATCGCCATAGTGGAGGTCCAAGAAGCGCTCCGCGTCTTCCGCGGCGTGGCGGGCGCGGAAATCCATCATTCGGTCGACCATGGTCGCGTTGATCCGGAGCCAGAGCGGCCCAAAATAGTCGCTCAGCTCCACCGTCGACAGCGAATCCGGCCGCGACGTGAACGAGAGACTCGCGCTGGATGCCACGGTCTTGACCGGGTCGCGGTGAGTCACGATCAGCCGCGCATCCGGGTACACCGCAAACAGGGCGTCCAGGGCGAGCATGTGACCCGGAGCCTTGAGCGACCAGCGCCCCGGCGCCCGGGATTGGAGCAGCTGGAGCGCCAGGCGATGGTAGGCGTAGGCCGGCTCCATGTCGCAGGCGTGGTACCAGGACACATACGACGGCACGTGAAACAGTCCCATCCAGTCCTGGCTTCGAAAGGCCTGGCCCAATAACGCGACGCATTCCGTCGGTCCGTCGCCGGGCTCGAAGTGAACCGCCTTGAGTCGCGGGACCGCCCTGTAGGTGTTCTCCATCTCGTCGACCATGGCGCGAATGCGGGGGTCGCTGCGGAAGCTTTCGGCCCGGGGCGGCGGACAGCAATCCAGTCCCTCCCACTTCATGAGGGGTCGGTTGGCGGGATCGCAGGCCAGCAGCTCGCACAGAATCGTCGTGCCCGTGCGAAGCATGCCCAGAATCACCAGGGGCTTCTCGATGCGCTCCCTGCGAACTTCGGGGTGCTCGGCGACCCAGTCGATCACGCGAAGCCGATTCACCAGGCGACGGTGAATCCAGCCGCGCAGGATCTCGCGACCGATGGGGTTGAGCTCGGCCTCCCGGGCCGCTGCGTCCAGGATCACTTCGAGCCCGTCGCGCCAGGCATCAGCACCGAAGTCCTCGCGCCCCGTCTCGCGACGGGCCGCATCGATGAGCTCCTGCGCCGTGAAGAGATCAGCCATCCAGTGTCGCACGGGTCTTCGCGATCTGATGGCGCAGCCAGCCCACCTCCCAGAAATTTTCGCCCCCGCTCTCCTCGAGCAATCGCTCGTGGGCGGTCAGCATCACCTCCAGAGCCGCCCGGTTGTCGGGATCAGCGGCGAGGGCCATCTCGGCCAGGTGAATCGCCGAAAGGGGCTCGCCCGCATCGACCCGGCGGGCGGCGCGCGCGGCAACGGCGTTCGCGCCACCGGCGAGCTCGACGATCTCCGGGTGCACCCGCGAAGGCGGTACGCCGTACAGTTCGGTCGTCGAGCGATGATGGAACCAGCCCGCGTAACCCTCCCAGATGGCGCGAACGTTCCACGCGACCTTCCCGTATCCCTCCCCCACCCGAAGGTGTTCGGGGAGCCGGATCTCGCGCATCAAGGTATGGACGTCCTCGCCCCGATTCATTCCCGCCACCGTCGCGTCGTGCACGTATCGGATGGCATCGCGAAGCCGCTCCAGCTCGGCGCGGATCTCGCGCTTGCCGCGGATCGGATCGAAGTGGCCGGTGACCAGGAGTTCCGGCTCGAGATCGAGCACCCGCTCCAGGGATTCGATGTACGACGGCACGAAGCGGTGGCGATCGCCGCGCAGGGTCACCAGGTTGGGAATGTGCGGAAAGAGCGCCGAGAACTGATTGCCGACGAAGGCGACCCCGCGGTCCGGAAGCCAGACGCAGATCGAGTCGAGGGTCTCGCCCCCGGGCGTCGCCCACAGCTCGAAGCGCCAGCCACCCAGCTCGAAGTCGAAGCGATCGCGAAACGTCAGGGTGGGCACGGGGATCGATTGCACCGGCGCGGGAGCGCCCTTGGGGCGGGCACGCTCGGAGGCGTTGGCTCGACTCACGGCCTCCGCCCAGAATACGGCGCTGCGCCGGACCCGGAAGCGGCGGATGCGTGCATCATCGGCCTGACAGGCCCGGTTGTCTTCCTGGGCAACGACCTGGGTTCCCTCTTCCTTGAAGCAGTCGACGCCGCCGACGTGATCGACGTGGCCTTGGGTGAGCAGGATGTATCGGAGAGGCGCGGTGTCGACGGCGGCGAACAGCGCCTTGTGGATGGGCGCCTCGAAGCCCATGCCGGTGTTGATGACCACGCGCCCTTCGGGCGTCACGATCAGGTAGCTGTTGGAAAGACCCGGGGACATCCAGATGCCGTCGTAGATGCGCGTGGCCTCCTTGCCCGATGCGGGCCGGATGTCGAAGCCGCCGGGGCGGGAGTGGACGCGATCGGAGCTCACGGGGGGTCTCCAGGCGTGGCAGAGCGGTTGATTCCGTTGCCTGGATTCTGTCAGATGGACCGGGGCGCGTCTATCGCGGACTCAGTCGAGAGCGCACCGCGTAGACGAGCTTCAGGGTGCCCAGCAACGCGGATCGCGCCGGGGGCCCCAGCGCGCGCGCCAGCCAACCCGCCTCTGCGGTGTTGGACGCCGAGGCGAACCGACCGATGCCGAGGTCGCCGCGGATGTCGCCCGTCATCGCATTCACGGGGGCGTCGAGGGGAATTCCGGTCGAGTCGGCGATGCGAACCATACGCTCGAAGTTGGCCGCCACCGCCGCCGCATCCACAAGCCCCTCGGATCCGAGCCTCCCGACCACCCCGCGGCGCGCGCGCACCAACGCGGCCTCGTCGCCGGCCACCTGGGCTTCGGCCAGGGCCACCAGCACGTCCGCGTGGAGCACGCCGCTCGCTTCGGCGGCGGCACCGTCGGTAATGGCGTGGAGATCGATCTCGTTCTCGCTCAACGCGCCGCTCGCCCGGAGCAGCAGGGAGTGCGCGGCCGTTCAGTAGAAGCACTCGTTGAGGGCCGAGACCCGCCCCGCGATCAACTCCACCTGCGAACGGTTCAGGGTGCCCTTCCCACGGCGCAGGTCCATCATCTCGTCCATGCTGAGATAATGGGTGGCACTCAGGTCCTTGAGGCCCCGCACCTCGTCGGGCACCAGGGAAAGGGCCCGGATCACATTGCCAGTTCTGCTCCGGGCCCAGAGATCCGCCTCTTCTCCCCGGGCGTCACTCGCCGGAATCATCGGCACCCAGGCCCTTTCGGGGCGTGCAGCCGACGGGCGCCTTCGCGTGGGCTCGCCGGGCTCCGGCGCGGGCAGCGGGGGGGCGGGGACTCCAATGCCCCGGCAGAAGCTGTCAATGCTGACGACGGTGACGATGACTCCGATCATCTCCACATAGTGGGCATCGCTGAGTCCCCCGGCCTGGCACTTCTCGAACCAGGCCTTCGAGACCCGGGCCGGATCGGCGGTGACCTGGTGGATCACCTCGACGGCGGCGTCGGACAGCGCACCGAGGCTCGCGTGCGAGCCGCTGACGACATGGGGCGAGAGGGCGGCCTTGCGCTCGCGGCAGAAGGGGCAACCCGCCGCGTTTCGCACCTCGGCGGCCATGGCGACGCGCTCGCTCCCACTCCACCAGGTGCCGGGGCGGGCGAGCCGCTCCCAGGCACGTCGGTGACTCGCGACGAGATCGTCGCGAACCCGGACCGGAGCATCCGTGTAGGAGATCGCGGACATTCGAACCACTCGGCGAACGCCCACCCACCCTAGGCAATCCGCGCGAAGCGAGCCACTGAACCAGGCGTCGCGACGCGAGCCCAGGGCGTCCGTGGCGGTCGAGCTCGTGCGGGTCGCGACACGGCTCCCGGACGAGCGTAGGCCGTCGGGTGTCCGCGGTATAGTCCTCCGATGACACGCTGGCGCGGACCGATGGCGCTGGCCGTGATTCTCGGCGTCACCGCCGGATCCGGGCTCGCCGCTGTCGACATACGCGCCGAGCACTACCTCGACCAGGGCCTGTATCGATCGGAAGTTCCGCCGATCCGAGTCGACAAATCCTCTATTCCATCTCGGCGCTCTGCGGAGTCGTCGCCGGATTCGTTCTCGCGGGTGCCGCCGCGATCGGCCTGTCCAGAAGCCCGATCCCGCGCCCCAACATCCTGCTGATCGTTCTCGACACGGTGCGTGCCGATCGACTCTCGGCCTACGGGTATGACCGCGCCACCACCGCGGAAATCGACGCTTTCGCGCGAGATGCGATTCGATCGACGACGAAACCCTGAAGGCCCTTCGGGCTCTCGGATACCGCCGATTCACACCCTGACGGCTGGCGTCGCCGTTCAGCGGGTTTGGCGATCGCTTCGGATCGCTCGGCGCAGATCGGCGATCCTGAGGAAGAGCGCCCGGTCCCGAAGGCCGCCGGCCTGGACTTTGTCGAGCCACCGGAGCGCCTCATCGGGCCGTCCCTGCTCCGCATAGATGCCGGCGATCTCCACCGCCGCCTGGTGCCGCAAAGAAGAGTCCTCGAGGGCGTGGACCGCCCGGAGAATCTCGATCGCGCGTTCGCGACGTCCCACGGCGTGAAGCGAGAGCGCGCCACATACGGAGAGCCGGGGGTACCCGGAAATCGCGGGAGAGTCCCCGCGCAGATCCTCGAAGTAGCGGAGGCTGTCTCGTGCCTGGCCGAGGATGAGATTGATCCGACAATAGAGCTCAATCGCCGCCTCGTCCTGAAACGAGCTGGTATGACCGGCGAATTTCTCACCCACCGCGCGAAGCCTCTCCAGGGAATCCTTGGCCTTCTCGAAGTCTCCCGCCTCGGCATGAACCTGGGCGAGGTTGTGGTGGCCCTCCCGGTAGAGGGAGTCGCGCCCCACGTCAGTTTCGAACAGCGCAAGGTCGGATCGCCAATCGGGCATGCGCTGCCAACTGCGGTTCGCCAGGCCCAGAACCACGAGGAGTCCCAGCGCGGTCAGCAGAACTCGACGCCAGCGAAGCTTCGGAAGAGGCCGAAGCCGCGTGCCGATCGCGGGCAGGAGCAGACCCAGTCCGAGCAGCGAAAGGGAGAGATAGCGTTCGCCCCGAAAGTGGATCAGCGGAATCAGGCCCGACGTGGGCAAGAACGCGATCCAGATCCAGGCGAGGCCGAGGGCCGCGATCTCTTGCCCAGCGCGGAGCCATCGGATCCAGAGTGCGACGGAAATCGCCACGAAAACCAGACCGAGGAGAAACTGCGGATCGACGGGCGAAGCTACCACTGTCACCACGTCGCTCGTCGTAGACTGCAGCGGAAGCAGCAGCCACGCCATCGCGTCGGGCCAGGACGCGACACTGGTGAGAATCTGGATCCAGATTTGGCCCGCGATGGGCACCGTATCCGCGAGCACCCCGCCCACCACCCGGGGTCGCCACCACCCGAAGAATGCGGTCACCAGGACGGCCTGGGCAGCGATCAGGCCGACCACCCGTCGCATGGGCGGGAAGGCGGCGGCTTGGCTCCCACCGGAAACGGCGCCGACGGCTTCACGCCGCCGGCGGACGGCAAGACTGATCGCGCAGGCGAAGAGCATCGCGGGGGCGACCACGCCGCTCTCCTTCGAGAGCAGAGCGAGCAAGAGTGCGGAGATGGAAGCCATCGCGGCGACGGCCGAGCG
>JACZXC010000182.1 GCA_022571825.1 Myxococcales bacterium
ACCGGCGGGACGTAGGCGCGCTGGGGGCGCCGGGCCAGCGCGTCGAGCAGGCGGCGCGCATCCCCGGGGCGGCCCGAGACCGCATAGCAGTGGCCCATGTCGCCGGCGATGAACTCGTCGTGGGGTGCGAGGGTGCGGGCGCGCTCGAAGGCAACCAGCGCCTGGGCGACGCGGCCCGTGCTGCACAGCACGCGCCCGAGCCCCTGGTGCGCCTGGGCAAACTCCGGGTGGAGCTCGATCGTCTCCTCGAAGCGCCGCTGCGCCTCCTCGGGCTTGCGCTGCCACTCGATCAGCTCTGCGCGATCGAGCAGCACGATGTCCTCGAACGGATTCAGCTCGAGGGCCGTCCGCGTGTGGGTGAGACCTTCCTCGGTTCGGCCGCTCAGTGCGAGCATGTAGCCGTAGACGTGGTGGGCGAAGTAGTAGCTGGGGTTCAGCTCGAGGGCGCGCCGAAAGGACTCCTCGGCGCCGGCCCAGTCCCAGCTTCCGAACATGCGCACCAGGCCCTGGGACGCGTAGCCCTCGGCCAGGTGCGGCTCGAGTGCGAGCGCGACCCGGACCGCCTCATCGGCCCTCGCAATCACTTCCGAGGGAGCAGCCGGCCAGCGGGCGCTCACGGGCATGGTCCAGGGGTGCATCGGCGAGCAGGACCAAGTGTCGGCCTTTCCGGCGAAGGCCAGTGCGAACTCGGGCTCGATCGAGATCGCCTCGTCGAAGTAGAGGATCGCCTTGTCGCTCCCCTCGAGAGAGTGTTGGCGCTGGAAGTAGAGGCCCTTCAGGTAGGCGTCGTGGGCCGCGGGATCGATGGGTCGTTTTCCGGCGCCGAGGCTGGCCACGGCCAGCGGCGAGATCGTGAGCTCGATCGCACGAGCGATCGCCTGCGCGATCTCGCGCTGGAGGCCCAGAACGTCGCGCGCGTCGCGGTCGTACTGCTCGGCCCAGAGGGGGTGGTCGCTTCTCGCGTCGATCAGCTGGGCGTGGATCCGCACCCGGTCGCCCGCGATCTGCACCGAGCCCTCCACCACCGCGTCCACGCCGAGCTCTTCGGCGATCTGGGGAAGCGGGATCTTCGCGTCGCGGTAGCGCATGACCGAGGTTCTCGAGATCACTCGCAGGGTGCCGAGCTTGGCGAGGTCGAAGATCAGCGACGTGGTCATCGCGTCAGCCACGTACTCCTGCCCGGGGTCGCCGGAAAGGTTCTCGAGCGGGAGCACGGCGATCGCGCGGATCTCACCGGACGACGCGGGAATTGCCTGCCAGAACCAGACCCCGAGCGCGGCGAAACCAGCGATCCCAGCAACCGAGAGCAGGGTGCGGCGGCGCGGGGTCGGCACCCGGGCGGTCGCACGGGGGGCGGACGGGCTCCCGGTGAGCCGGTGGACGTCGACCGGCCTCCCGACGTTCCGGAAGTCGTGCTCGCCCAACGGCGTGGCTTCGATGCCCGGCTGGTTGCGCACCGCGTGGTACACCTCGCCCGAGACCAGCACGCCCCCGCCCTCGGAGAGGGACGAGAGCCGTGACGCGATGTTCACGCCGTCGCCGGACGCCTCGCCGGCGGCGATCACCACGTCGCCCAGGTGGATGCCGACGTGGAGCGCGAGATCGGGCTCGCCGCCGGCCCCGTCCTGGATGGCGAGCGCACAGTTCACGGCGTCGAGGGCACTCGGGAAGATCGAGAGGCACTCGTCGCCGCGGATCTCGAGGGGCTCGCCGCCGTAGCGGCGAACCAGCGGACCCACCAGTCTGCGGTGCCCCTCGCGGACGCGCAGCCCGCGCTCCTCGCTCTCCGCCATCAGCGCCGTGAAGCCCACGACGTCGGTGAACATGATGGCGGCGAGCCGGCGAGATGCGGGGGTCATCCCACCAGCCACCTCTCCGTCAACTCGGGTGGCTCCCCGGGGTGAGGGGCCGCAGACGGCGCGTTCTCCAGACGGCGGTGCCCGCCAACAATCCCCCGAGCAGCACCAGGCCCGCGGCGGAGAGCACCGGCGTGCTCAAGACGCCGGCGAAGAAGTTGACGTTCGGTTCGGAGTTCCCGTACTCGATGGTCAGAAACGGGTCGTAGCCGGTTTCACCGAGCAGATACCTGCGAAAGAACGAGACGGTGTAGAGATTTTGCAGCCGATTGACCTCGGCCACGTCGATCAGGGCTAGCACACAGACGTCGAGGAAGGGCTGAACCAGAGCGCCGGCGCCGATGGAGACCCAGATGTCGTAGTCCGCCGGGTCCGTGGGGGGGTTGGGATCGCACGGCGGCGGATCCGAGCTGCTGGGGCAGATTCCGGCGTCGATCAACGCGTTGCCGAAGTCGCAGATATTGGCGAAGGCCTCGTGGGCCGCGCCGATGACGTCGGCACGGAAGTTGGGCGAGGGAGTCACCTGGGTCAGGGGGAAGGGCCGGATGCACTGCGTCGACAACGACTCGGCAGTTCCAGCCATGCACAGAGTCGGAAGTCCGACCGACTCGAGCTCCGCGTCGCTGAGGATATTGTGCGCCGGGGAGACGGGCATGATCACCTTCACCCGGGTGTCGGATGCGACGGTCGCGGTGCTGCAGGTGGAGAGGCAGTCGCCGTCGTCCACGCAGGCGTCCCCGTAATCCGAATCGACCTGGGTATCGCAGAACGCGTTGGTGTATCCGCTGGCCAGGGCCAGGGCCGTGAAGCCGCCGAAGGAGTGGCCGGTCACGCCCACGCGGCTCTCGTCGATTGACCCGAAGAAGTCATCCAGGGTGTCCAGATTGCGCGCGAACAGGTAGTCGATGCTGTAGGAAATATCCTTGGGGCGCTGCCGGGCCGTGACGAGAAAGGGCTGCGACACCGTGTCGAAGAAGTTGTTGCGGTAGTGGGTGGGCGCGATCACGATGAATCCGTGGCTGACCAGGGTCTCCACCATGACGATGGACTGGACGGGAACGCTCCCACTCCCGTGTGAAAAGACGACAAGTGGGAAGCCCCCGGTGCTCGAGACGTCGACATCCCGCTTGGCGACCGTGGAATCGATCTCGAGGACGGTGAAGACGACGTCCGAGAGCAGGTAGCTGGTGAATTCCCCCACCCAGTCCACGGTGTCGACGGGGTACCAGATGTCGAAGAAGACCCGGGCGCCCGTGGGTAGATGAGGCGGCGAGAGGACATTGGTCTCGCGATGCCCGACCTTCCAGGGGCCGAGGCTTTCGGGGTCGTCGATGCCCCAGGCCGGGGCGGCTGCGAGCATCAGCAGGCCGAGGCCGGTGGCCGCTAGTCGATGGATCCGACTCGGACGATTCCGACGATCCAGAAGGATCAGACGAGCTCGGAACTCCGGCGTGGGCATGATGGCGACCCTATCGGGGTCGCTGAGCGACCCCCTGGTAGTCGGGTCTCCATGATAGACCCTGTGCCATCGTCTTGTGCGACAATTCAGGCCCCATGGCCCCGGCGATCGACAGCATCCGCTGCCCGGCCTGTGGCCAGAACAATCGGCCGGGAAGACGCTTCTGCCCGCAGTGCCGTGTGATTCTCGCCGCTCGCATCGCCGATCGGGCCCGGGGAGAGGAGATCCTCGCCTCGAATATCGTGCGCGAGCTCACCGCGAGCACCGGCGACGTTCGCTTCGGTGCCGAGCGCGAACTGGAGCGCAAGGGAATCTCGGGCCCGCAGCGACTGGTCCGCGTGGAGTGGCGCTGACCGATGGGTTTGAAGTGCCCGGAGGTGGAGAGCCCGTGAGGAGTGCCGCCCATCTCGTTGCCATCCTCCTCGCGGGGCTCGGCGTCGCCTGCATGACCACCGTGCAGGTGGCCTTCGACGAGGGAGAGGATTTTTCGACCTACCGCACCTGGGACTGGCAGCCTGACCGGGCGCGAACCGTCGACGCACCGCTCAGCGACGCGCTGGCCCTCGACGCGGCATTGGCGCGGTTGGTCGAGGGCGCCCTGCGCGCTCGGGGCTTTGCGCGCTCGCGCGAACCGGTGGACTTCTTTGTTGCCATCCACCTGCGGGTCGAGCGCGAATTCGTGACCGTCCACGAGACCGGCGCCATGCAGGTGCTGTCGAGCCTGCACGATTCGCCGTCGTATTGGGTCCAGGCCACGAAGCGCGTGGTCCGCCGCTACGAGCGCGCGCAGCTCGCGATCGTCGTCACCGACCGCCATGGACAACGGCGGGTCTGGCGGGGGGAATTCCAGGGCCGCTTTTCGGGCGACTTCGCGCCCCACCTGGGCGACGCGGTGTCGAGACTGCTCGAGCGCTTCCCACCGGCGACGAAGCCCGCCGCTCCGACACCGAGGCCACGTCCCGGAAACGCCCCGGAACGGTCTCACAAACAGGCCTTCTCCGTTGGCCTCGGCCATGTCATGATGGGTCTGGCATGAACTGGAGGTTTCGATCGACGTGAGAGTCAGCTTCGAGCTCAGCCCGAGTGACATCCGCTATTTCCGCGACCGCCTCAAGGCGGGAAGCCGAGGTGACAGCGCTCGCGCAGAGCATCGCGTGATCCGGTCCGCGACGAAGCTGGTGGGGGACGCGATCGCCGCGAAGCCCCCCGACTTCGTGCGCGATCGAATCCTGAAGCTCGAGCAGATGATCGCGATGTTGCGCGACCGCGACTGGCGGCTCGAGGGCCGGGATCGCATGCGCATCCTCGATGCCCTCGCGTATTTCGTCGAGCCGGATGACCTGATCCCGGATCGGGTTCCGGGCATCGGTTATCTCGACGACGCGATCATGATCGAGCTCGTTGTTCGGGAGCTGGCCCACGAGATCGAAGCCTACCAGGACTTTTGTGAGTTCCGCGGACGCGCGAACACGGAAGACCCCGCCAGGCTGGAGACGCGGCGTGAGGCCCTCCAGGCGCGCATGCGGCGACGGCGACGACGTGTGCGGTCGACCCGTGTGTCGAGCCCGCGATCGTCGCGTGCGCCGCTCGGGCTTTGGTAGCCGGTCTCGACCTGGGGCGACCCTCGGGGGTCAGCCCTCCTGGGAGGGGCGCTCCCTCTCGAGGTGCGTAATCCAGCGATCCGCCTCCGATCGGGTCGAATCGTGCTGGCGCGCTCGCAAGAACGATGAGCGCGCGGGGGCGACCCGCTCGTCGTTGTAGTAGCTGATGCCGATCAGCAACTGGGCGTTGCCGGGATCCTCGAGGCCGCCCTTTTCGACGGCCTTCTTGAGCAGCTCCGCCGCCTCGCTCCACTCTTCGCGCTGCATGTGCACCTGGCCCAAGCGCACGTAGAGCTTTCCATCGTCGGATCGCTCCGCCGCCTCCCGAAGCGGGACCAGGGCCTGGTCGTACTCCCGGGCGGCGATCCAGCTGTTCGCGAGGAGCTCGAGCGACTCGACGTCGGACGCGATCACGCCCGCTTCGAGTCCCTTCTCCAGGACCTTCGCGGCGGGATAGGGCAGGTCGTGGTAGAGATAGGAGCGGGTCAATCGCCGCAGCTCCTTGTCTTCGGTGAGAAGTCCCTGGGCGTACGCAACCTGCTGCGCGGCCAGCGATCGCCGGTAGTCCTCGCGCGCGTCGTAAATCAGCGAGAGCTGCACCCAGTACTGCTTCTTCGGGTAGCGCAGCACGAGCTCCTCGAGGACCGGAGCCGTGCTCTCGTAGTCCTGCTTCTGGGAGTAGAGCGCGGCCAGGAGCCGCAGCCAGGCCTCCCGGGGCTCGGCGGTGAATTCGACGGCCTTCTTGGTCTGGACGATGGCCGCGTCGAAGTCTTCGAGCTGGTAGTAGGCGATCCCCGCCAGATAGAACCCGACCGGATTCGGAGTCGCGATGTAGAGGAGCCAGCGATTGACCGAGGCGATCACATCGTCCCAGCGCTGGATCCCCGCGAAGAGCTGCGCGATGCTAAAGCGCACCCTGGCCTCGTCGTGAAGCGACAGCACCTCCTGCTCCAGGACCTTCTCGAAGTATCCAATCGCTTCTTCGTATTCCTCCCCCCCGTAGGCGATGTAGGCGAGCAGCCGGTAGACGAACGCTCGCTCTTTGGGATTGAGCCGGCTCGGGCGGAGCTTCAGGAGAAGTCGCTTTGCCTCCTGCAGATTCCCCGCATCGGTTTCTTCGGCCGCGGCGCCGAGATACCGGGAGGTGCGGCGGCCGATCGGATTGCGCTGGGCTCTCGCCGTCCGGTCCGTCCCCATTTTCTCGAGGTCGATCGCCGCACCGGCGACTTCATAGGCCGCCGCCGTCTGCGGTAGCGCCCGCAATGGAAGCGAGACGAGGACCAGGAGCAGGGCGAGCCGCAGCTCTCGGGCGCCCATGGGGTCCACCTCCTCACAGCTCGAAGCGGAGGCGCACCCGCACGCCCGGCCGCTCCACCGCGACACCGTCCTCGAACTTTGGATTGTACCGCCAGCGGCGCACCGCGCGAAGCGCGG
>JACZXC010000003.1 GCA_022571825.1 Myxococcales bacterium
CGAGAACCATGGCGTCGGTCAAACGATAAGCGCGCAACCGCGAGATCTGAGCCAGGGCGAATGGCTGATTCGCCCCGAGATAGGCGAGTAGCGCCGCCGCCGCCCGGGAACCGGGATCGGTTGCATCGGGGGACAATCCGTGGGGATGTACCGGTGCCGCCGCGGGATCGAAGTCGGTGGCGGCCACCGCGGTGCGCGCCGCGGCGGGTACGACGTCTTCCAGCTGGGACACCAGTGCCGGATCCGCCGGACCGGCGACCAGGATCTCGCGCGGCGCGACGCGCTGCAGCTCGGCGACGAGAGCCGGCGGAAGCAACCCGGACGGGCCGGAATCTTCCAGGTGCATTGCGCGCAAGTCGCCGGTGGATGCATCCAGCACGGCGAGACCCACCGACGCTCCCGTCGCGGCAGCGACCAGCTCGATCGCCACGAGTGTCAGCTCCTGGGCGGCGTCGATGCCCGCGGGATCACCGACCAGACCCGGAGTGATGACTTCCACCACGTCGCGCCGCACCAGCCGTCGCCCGGCAGTCGCCTTGGCATCCTCGATCTGCTCACAGATCGCGACCCGGTGGCCCAGCGAAGCCAGACGCCTGATGTGGGCATCGGCGCTGTGAACCGGCACGCCACACATGGGA
The DNA here is from genome assembly GCA_022571825.1 of Myxococcales bacterium. Classification (GTDB taxonomy): domain Bacteria; phylum Myxococcota_A; class UBA9160; order UBA9160; family SMWR01; genus JACZXC01. The sequence continues at coordinate 639 of JACZXC010000003.1, forward strand.
ACCGGATCCCGCTTCCCCCGGTCCCGGGTCGTGAGCGCAATGCCGAGGAGCGGGGCCGCCCGCTCCGCGTCGGCCAGGAACATCTCGTAGAAATCGCCCATGCGATAGAAGACGATGGCTTCGGGATGCCGCGCCTTGATGGTGAGGTACTGGCGCATCATCGGGGTGTCGAGGGACGAGCGCTTCACTCGAACCTCTCCCGGGACCGCAGCCGCGCACCGTCGGCTTCGCGCCCAAGCGGGGCGAAGGCCATCTCGCGCTGTGGAAACACACGCTCTCCGGCTCGACGATCGAGCGCGGGCACCTCGGCGAGAGCGGACCGCAAGGTCGTGCCGACGTCCCGCGCCCCGCGCGCGTTCCCCCCGGACGCCCGCGCGCACCACCCCACGGGAGCTAGGCGCCCCGCCCCATAACCGGTCGGCGGGTGGATGCCGCCCTGGCCATGGACTCCGCCTCCGGTTCATCGACCGCAAGCGGGTGGTTGCGAAGCCGCTGCACCTCGGCCTCTAGATGACTGGCGCTCTTTCGGTAACGACGCGCCACGAGTTTGAGTTTCGCGACGTGATACAGCCCGACCATTCCCGCGAAGGCCATCCCTCCTGCAAAGGCTCCGAGTAGCACGACCCACAGAGAGACCTCTACCCACTCTCCGATCAGGTAGCGGACGGTCACAGGCGTCGAGTTCTCACCCGCGAACCTCCAGCCCACCACAAGCGCCGCCACAAACAGCGCGGCTGCCAGAAGTCGACGCACGACCTGCCCCCGCGCAGCGCTCAGACGGCCCCACCGCCCCCGGCACTGCCCGAATTCGACGGCACCGGAGCGTCATCGACCATCTCCTTCAGCTCCTTGCCAACCTTGAAGAACGGGGTCCGTTTGGCGGAGATGTGCACGGGTTCCCCGGTCTTCGGATTGCGGCCTTCGCGAGCTTCGCGCAGCTTCACCTGAAAGCTACCGAAACCGCGGATCTCGATCCGCTCCCCCTGCTTCAACGCCTGGGCCATCGAGTCGAAGATCGTATTGACCACGATTTCGGTGTCCTTCTTCGAGATGTGCGGGGTGCGCTCGGCAATCGCCTCGATCAGACCGCTCTTGGTCATTGCTGCTCTCCCTCCTCGGCCTTCTTCGCAAGCTTCTCCGAGATCAAATCCCCGAGGGTTGTGGTCTGGCTCTGCGATTGCTGTGCGGCCAGGCGCTTCAACGCCTCCCGCTGCTCCTTGTCGCTCAGCGCCCGAATCGAGAGAGAGATCTTCTGTTCGGCGGGATCAACCTTGACCACCAATGCGGTCACCTCCTGACCCGCCTGGACGACCTCAGCGGGGTTGTCCACGCGCTCATGGGAGAGTTCGGAGCTGTAGATCAGTCCCTCGATCCCCTCTTCGAGCTTCACGAAGGCACCGAATTCGGCCACCCGTGCGACTTCACCGGTGATCTCACTGCCAACCGGATAGCGCTTCAGGATCTCCTCCCACGGATTCGGCTGCAGCTGCTTGATTCCCAGCGAGAACTTCTCGTTCTCCTTGTCGATCTTGAGCACCACCGCTTCGACCGCATCTCCCTTCTTGAACTTCTCTCCGGGGTGCTTGATCTGCTCGGTCCAGGAGACGTCGGAGACGTGCACCAGACCGTCGATCCCCTCCTCAAGACCGACGAAGATCCCGAAGTTGGTGATGTTCCGGATCGTCCCCGTGACCTTGGTTCCGATCGGATATGCCTCCTCGATCTTGCTCCACGGGTTCTCTTCGATCTGCTTCATGCCGAGCGAGATCTTGCGCTCACGCTCGTCCACGTCGAGGACGACGGACTCGACCGTGTCGCCCACCGACACCACCTTCGAGGGGTGCTTCACGCGCTTGGTCCAGGACATCTCGGAGACGTGGATCAGTCCCTCGATCCCCGGCTCGAGTTCCACGAACGCCCCGTACTCGGCCAGCGAAACCACCTTGCCTTGGATTCGCTTGCCAATCGGATAGCGCATCGACGCGTCGATCCACGGATCGGGCTGGATCTGTTTGAGCCCGAGGGAGACCCGCTCGCTTTCGGGGTCGAATTTGAGGACCTTCACCTTGATCTCGTCACCGACGTGGAAGAGTTCGCTCGGGTGATTCACGCGACCCCAGGACATGTCCGTCACGTGCAGCAGCCCGTCGATTCCGCCCAGGTCGATGAAGGCGCCGTAGTCGGTGAGATTCTTGATGACCCCATCGATGATCTGGCCGGCCGCGAGGGTCTGGAGCGTCGTCTCCCGCAGTTTTCGCCGGTCGGTTTCCAGCAGGGCGCGGCGAGACAGCACGATATTGCCCCGCCGTTTGTTGAATTTGATGATCTTGAACTTGAGTTTCTGACCCACAACCTGTTCGAGGTTGCGCACCGGCCGGAGGTCGACCTGGGATCCCGGCAGGAACGCCTTCACCCCGATATCGACGGCTAGCCCGCCCTTGACCCGGGCCACGACCGTCCCTTCGACGGGCTCGTCGGCCTTGTAGGCGCAGCTGATCTCATCCCACACCAGCAGACGGTCGGCCTTCTCCTTCGAGAGCACGATGCGCCCCTGGCCGTCCTCGGACTGCTCCACGAGCACATCGACCGCGTCCCCGGGGCCCACCAGGAGCGTGCCGTCATCGTCCATGAATTCCCACGTGGGCACGAGTCCCTCGGATTTGAATCCGACGTCGATCTGCACGTGATCGTCGTCAATGGACAGGACCGTTCCGCGGACGACCTCTCCCTCTTTGACGTTCTTGACACTCTGCTCGAACAACTCGGCGAAACTTTCGCCACCACCCGTCGTGCTTGCCTCACTCATTCGGATCTATTGGATCTCCCACCTCGGCCGCGGAGATCGCGGACCCAGGGCTCGCGTTGAGCCCGCGGGAATGCGCCGTTCGCACCCTGCGGGTGATGTCGTTCCCCGCCGGTGGCGAGGAAGCCAGGGACAGTGCGGCCCGCGCCTGGGCGAGCCAGCGTTCGACGATTTCCGCGTCACCGGTCTCGATGGCCCGACCCAGCTCGGCCAGACTCTCGGCCACCGATTGGAGCGGCGCGGCAATCGCCTTTCGATTCGACGTGAGGATGTCTCCCCAGAGCTCCGGATGGCTGTGCGCGATCCGGGTGAAGTCGTGAAAGCCGGAACCCGCCACCTCATCGGCACCGGGGGGCGCGGCCTTCAGCGCTCCCGCGAAGGCGAAGGCGAGGATGTGCGGGATGTGGCTCATCCACGCAACCTCGCCGTCGTGAGTGGCGGCATCCCGTGGAAGCACGCGCGCGCCGAGGTCCGTCCAGAAAACACTCACGCGGTCGCGGGCGGCCTCGGGTGCGCCCTCGATCACGACGCAGGGGGCTCCGTCGAACAGGTCGCCACGGGCGTGGTCGAGCCCGCTCAGGTGGCTGCCCGCCATGGGATGTGCGCCCACATAGTGGACACCGCGGGGAAGCAATCCCGGCAACGCTTCGGCCACCCCCGCCTTGACGCTTCCGACGTCGGTCACGAGGGCGCCCTCTTGCAGGTGGGGCGCAATCGTCCGCACCAGATCCACCATCGCGAAGACCGGGGTAGCCAGGACGACCAAATTCGCCCCGCGAACCGCGTCCTCGAAGCTTCCTCCCTCGTCTACGATGCCCCGGGCGACAGCCGCCTCGAGCGCGGCGGGTCGACGCACACCTCCCGCGACGCACTTCGCCAGGCCCCGCTGTTTCGAGGCCAAGGCGACCGAGCCGCCGAGAAGGCCCAGGCCCAGCACCGCGATCCGGTCGAAGCAGGGCTTCACGGGACCTCCAACCCAGACACCGGATCGGCCTCCCGCAGGCGACGCAAGGTCTTGATCAGGCGCTCGTTTTCTTCGGGCAGGCCCACGGTGATTCGCGCGTGGTCCGGCATCCCGAACCCGTGTAGGGGCCGAACGATCAGGCCCTCGCGCAGCAGCCGATCGTGGACGCCCGGCCCGGTTCGGGCCAACAGGAAGTTCGCGTCCGTGGGCCAGACCTCGATCCCCAACTCCCGCAGCTCGCGGGTGAGATACTCGACTCCCTCGGCGTTCGAGCGACGGGTCCTTTCTGCGTGCTCCTCGTCGTCCAGGGCCGCCAGGGCCGCGATCTCGGCCAGGCGATTGACGTTGAAGGGATGCCGCGCGCGCTGGAGGTATTGGGCGAGCTCGAGATCCGCCAGTCCATAGCCGATTCGAAGACCCGCCAGGCCGTAGATCTTCGAGAATGTCCGCAATACGATGGTTCCCGGTCGCCGGCGGACCCAGGCCACGGAGTCTGGAAAGTCCCGGCGCCGGGCGAAATCGACGTAGGCTTCGTCGACTGCGACCACCACCGTCTCTGGGAGCGAGGCGACGAAGCGATCGAACTCGTCGGCGCCCACGCTGGTCCCGGTGGGATTGTTCGGATTGCACAGGAAGACCAGCCGAGTGCGGTCGGTCACGGCCGCCGACATCCCCGGAAGGTCGTGCACGAGGTCGGCGGTCAGCGGAACCGTCACCGCGGTTGCGCCCATGCCCTGAACCACGATCGGGTACATCGCGAAAGAGGGCCAGGCGAACACCGCTTCATCCCCAGGACCCAGCAGCACCTTGGCCAGCAGCTCCAGCAACTCGTCGGCGCCGCAACCGAAGACGAGCTGCTCGGGGGCCACCGCGAGTCGGTCGGCCAACCGGCCACGCAAGGCAGAGGTCGCGCCGTCCGGATAGCGGTGAACCTCCCCGGCCGCCTCGCGAATCGCGGCGATCGCTCGAGGCGAAGGACCCAGGGGGTTCTCGTTCGAGGCGAGCTTGATCGATCCCTCGATGCCGAGCTCGCGGTCGAGTTCCTCGGCCGGCTTGCCCGGTTGATAGGGCTCAAGGCATCGGATGTGCGGTTTGATGATCCGCTCGAGGGCCATCAGTCCCTGCCTCCAACCGAAGGCGACCGCGGGAACGATCCGAGGACGCGAACCGAGGTCGCGACATCCTCGGCCGCCTTCAACGCTTCCTCGACCCGGGGCTCGTCGCGGTTGCCCTCCAGATCGACGAAGAACAGATACTCCCACGGCTTGCCCTTCATGGGACGCTGTTGGATCGACGTCAGGTTGATGCCGCGGCGCGCGAACGGCTCGAGGAGCCGGAACAGCGCGCCGGCCTCATCCTTCCGAATCGTGAACACTACGGACGTTAGATCTTGATCGCCGGGAGTCGGACCCTCACGACTCAGAACCAGGAACCGCGTGGTGTTGTCGGCGCGATCCTCGATCGATTCTTCGATCGCGCGCAGGCCGTAGACCCGCCCGGCCATCGAACTGGCGATGGCGGCCACGCCGGCATCCCTGGCCGCGGCCTGGGCGGCGGTGGCGCTGCTGGCGGTCTCCACCCGCTCGACGTCGGCGAGATGGCGGCTCAGCCAGTCGCGGCATTGGGCCAGGGGCTGGGGATGTGAGGCGACGCGCCGGACGTCCTCCAGCCTCCCGCTCTGGGACAGCAGGGTCTGGGAGACCTCCAGCACGGACTCACCACACACCGTCACGTCGAACTCGGAGAATGCGTCCAGGGTTTCGGTGACGACTCCGGTAGTCGTGTTCTCCACGGGCACGATGCCGAGATCCACCTTGCCGCGCTCGACGGCGGCGAACACATCCGCAATGGAGGGCACGCCTCGGAGCTCGACGAGATCGCCGAACTGCCGACTGGCCGCAAGGTGGGCAAAAGTACCCTCGGGGCCCAGATACGCGACTCGAACCTCGGCCTCGAGGGAGCGGGTCGAGGAGATGATTTCGCGGAACACCGGGGCGATCCCAGCATCCGGGAAAGGGCCCCGATTTTCCCGCCGGAGTCGCTCCACGATCGCCGCTTCGCGTCCCGCGGCGTAGACCGGGGTACGGCTGAAATTCTTGAGGCGACCGACCTCGCGGACCAGCCGCGCCCGCTCGTTGATCCGATCGAGCAGGGCCGTATCGACGGCATCGATACGTTCACGAAGCTCGTCCAGCTTGGCTTCATCCGGCGAAACCGCTGCAGGGCTCGACTGTCCGGGCTCAGCCATCGTCCCTTCCGCTGCGCGCGACCAGTGGGGCGGATCGGAGGAGGCATCACGGCTGCCTGACCGCGGAAAAGCCGCTAACCCCCTGAAAAAGCTTGGGCAATATAGTAGAGGCCCAAAAGCGACGCAAACTCCCCCTCCGATTTCGTTCGGAATTGCGGGGGGTTATCGCGCTTTCCGACGAGTCGGGCTCGAGCGGCCGAGACGACCTCTTAACTTATGGTTATCAAACAACTTTTCTTGTGGCCACCGGTCCGGAAGCCCGTCAACCCAGAGCGCGAGGAGTCGATACGGGCAAGTCGGGGAGGATTGCGTCCGCTCAGGGCCGATCCGGCGTCAGAGAGCGCTCGACCGGGCCAGCCCGGCCTCATCCGGCCGGATTGGACCCCTCGCATGGGGTCAGCGGGAGCTCGAAGCGCTCGCCACGCGGTCACTCCGCTCGCGCCGAGTCCTCCCTCAACCGCCGAGTTCGCAGGAGATCGCAAGGAATTCTTCCAGACCGCCGACCGCGCCCTCGACAACGCCGAGGCCCAGGGGAAGAACTTGGGGGGTCAGAGGCGACGGCGCGATCCGCTTCTGACCCATCCTTGGACGATGGGTGTCCGCGTGCGACCCTCCGGGCGTGATGCGCATCGTCGGCCTCACCGGCGGAATCGCCTCGGGCAAGAGCACCGTCGCCCGCGCCCTGGTCAAGCTCGGCGCGCGCGTGATCGATGCCGACGCGATCGTGCACGAGCTCCAGGCTCCCGGCGGCCCGCTGCTCGATCCGATCCGCCAGACTTTCGGTCCCGGGGTCCTCGACTCCACCGGCGCCCTCGACCGCGAAGCGCTGGGCGCCATCGTGTTTCGGGACGCCGACGCCCGCGAGCGCCTCGAGAAGATCGTCCACCCACAGGTCGGCGCCGAGATGCGGCGGCGAATCGGCGCGGCACGGGACGCGGGTGTCGGTCTGATCGTCCTCGACATTCCCCTGCTCTTCGAGGGCCGGGCCCGCGAGGGCGAGGGCGCTGCGCAGATACCCTTTGACGCGACCATCCTCGTTACCGTCTCCGAGAAAATCCAGATTGCACGCCAGATTCATCGCGACGGTTGCGATCGCGATGAAGCCCTGCGTCGGATCCGCGCGCAGATGCCGCTGGAAGAGAAGACGCATCGGGCGGACTTCGTGATCGACAATTCCGGAACCCTCGAGGAGACCGAGGTTCAGGTAGGCGAGGTCTTCGACGCCATCCACGCCGCGCCGGAGTAACCACCCCCGACTGACCTACCCGAAGGACCTACCGGATCGCCGCTGCGCCGCCGCTCGCCCGCAACGGCGCCTTGAGCGAAGCCACGAACTCCGCCGCGGCGTCGACCGCCGCGGTCGGGCTCGGAGCCGCGGCGATGCGATCGATCAGCGCACTTCCCACCACCACCCCGTCGGCGAACTCGGCGATTCGGGCGGCATGCTCGGGCTTCGAGACTCCGAATCCCACGCAGACCGGGACATCCGAGCTGGCCCGAACCCGCTTTACAGTTTCCTCGATGCCAAGGTCGAGGGTCCCACGCGCCCCGGTGACCCCGGTGAGTGCCACGCAGTACAGGAAACCCCGGGTCTCTCGGGCGAGGCGGGCGAGCCGCTCGGAAGTGGTGGTCGGGGCCGCGAGCAAGACCGGGTCGATGTCGCGGCCCCGAACGGCAGCGAAGAGGGACTCACCCTCTTCGGGGGGCAAGTCGACGACAATGATCCCGTCGACGCCCGCCGACTGGGCGGCGATGGCGAAGTTCTCTTCGCCCATCGTGTAGAGGCAGTTGGCGTAGCCCATGAGTACGAGCGGGACGTCGACGCGGGGCCTCAGGTTCTTCACCAGCTCCAGGACCCGGCGCAGGGACGTGCCCGACCGCAGGGCACGCTCGCTCGCGCGTTGGATGGTGGGGCCATCGCCGAGGGGGTCCGAGAAGGGAACTCCGATTTCGACGGCGTCGGCTCCCGCGTCGACGAGCGCCGGGATCAGGGCTTCGGTGGTCTCGAGGTCCGGATCGCCGGCGGTCACGAAGGGGATCAGCGCCCCCTCACCGCGCTCCCGCAGGGCGGCCAGGCGCTCGCCGAGCCGCCCCATCAGTGCTTTTCGGAGCGGCGAGCGGCGAGCAGTTCACGGACTAGGGGAGCGTCTTTGTCCCCGCGTCCGGACAGGTTGATCACGACGAGGGCATCCTTCGGCAGAGAAGGAACGAACTTGCGGGCGTGGGCGATGGCGTGGGCGCTCTCGAGCGCCGGGATGATCCCCTCGGCGCGAGAGAGATAGACAAAGGCATCCAACGCCTCCTCGTCGGTTGCGGACACGTACTCCGCACGACCGATTCCAGCGAGGTACGCGTGCTCGGGGCCAACGCTCGGATAGTCGAGCCCCGCGGAGATCGAATGGGCGGGAAAGATCTGACCGTCGTCGTCGGAGAGCAACAAACTGCGCATACCGTGCAGCACTCCGGGGACGCCGGCGCCGATGGCCGCGCCGTGGCGACCGGAATCGAGGCCCTCCCCCGCCGCTTCCACCCCAATCATGCGGACCCCGTCGTCGTCGAGAAAGGGATGAAACAGCCCCATCGCGTTGGAGCCCCCGCCGACGCAGGCCATCAACACGTCCGGGATCCGCCCCTCGAGGTCGAGGATCTGTCGCCGGGTCTCCAGTCCGATCACCCGCTGAAAGTCTCGCACCAGGGTGGGATAGGGGTGGGGTCCCATCACCGATCCGATGCAGTAGTAGGTGGTTCTCACATTCGTGACCCAGTCTCGCATCGCCTCGTTGGTGGCGTCCTTCAGCGTGCGCGAGCCGCTCGACACCGTGTGCACACGAGCTCCCAGCAGCTCCATGCGGAACAGGTTCAGGGCCTGGCGTTGGGTGTCGTGCTCTCCCATGTAGACCTCACACTGAAGCCCCATGAGCGCGCAGCTGGTAGCGGTGGCAACCCCGTGCTGCCCGGCGCCGGTCTCGGCGATGACCCGCGTCTTTCCCATATAGCGGGCCAGCAGGCACTGTCCCAACACGTTGTTGATCTTGTGGGCCCCCGTGTGGGCGAGGTCTTCCCGCTTCAGATAAACCGTCGCGCCGAGATCCGAGCTCAGACTCCGCGCGCAGTAGAGCGGTGTAGGCCGCCCCGCATAGCTGTGCAGCAACCCGTCGAGCTCGCTGCGGAACTCATCGCTGAACGCGATCCGGGCATACGCCTCTTCCAGCTGGTCGAGGGCCGTGGTCAGGGTCTCGGGAACGAAGCGCCCGCCGTACTCGCCGAAGTGGCCCCGGCTGTCTGCCTCGGACTTCACCCGCCGCCCTCGGCCTTGCGAACGGCCTCGATGAAGGCCGCCACCTTGGCCGGGTCCTTCCGGTTCCCGGCCGACTCGACACCCGTGGTGACGTCGACGCCCCAGGGAAGCAGATCCTCGAATTCGCCGAGCGTTGCACCGACATTGTTCGGGTCGAGACCGCCGGCGAGAATGACATCGTGGCCCCGTTCGATCAGCCCGGATGCCGTCTTCCAGTCCCAGACCTTGCCTCCCCCACCCCCTTGGGTCGGGTGGTCGAGCAGAAGCATGGTTCCGGGATACCGCTCGGCCGCTTCCCGGTCGGCCCCCCGGATGGCCTTGATCACGGGAAGATCGATCGCCTCCACGTCCTCCTCGGACTCCTCGCCGTGGAGCTGCACGCGCTCGAGGTCGACCCGCCGCAGCACCCGTTCGACCTCGTCGGGCAGAGCGTCCCGAAACACCGCGACCCGTTCGACCTGCCCCGCGACGCGCTCGGCAATGGCCACCGCCGTCTTCAGATCCAGCAGGCGTGGCGATCCGGGCACGAAGTTGAGACCGATCAGATCCGCTCCGGCATCCACTGCCGCCTGGGCGTCGTCCGGATGGGTGATCCCGCAGATCTTCAGGCGAACACTCACACGCCCCTCCGCAGCCGTCGCAACGCGAGGCCGATGTCGTTTTCCCGCATCAGCGCCTCGCCGACGAGAAAAGCCTGTGCACCGGCCCCTTCGAGGCGCTCCATGTCTCCGGCGCAGAAGATGCCACTTTCCGCGACCACGACGACCCCCTCGGGAATCGCCGCCGCGAGTTTCTCGGTCACGCCGAGGTCTACCTCGAAGGTCCGCAGGTCGCGGTTGTTGATGCCGATCAGGTCGGCCCCCACGTCCAGGGCGATCTTCAGCTCGCCCTGGTCGTGGACTTCGACGAGCGCGTCGAGACCCAGTGCCCCGGCGCGCTCGCGCAGGGCACCCAGAGCTGACGAGTCCAGGGCGGACGTGATCAGCAACACGGCGTCCGCACCGCAGACGCGCGCCTCATCCACCTGATACGAGTCGACGATGAAATCCTTGCGCAGCAGGGGTAGGGATACGGCTCCGCGCGCGGCCTGTAGGAACTCCAGACGGCCGCCGAAGTAGCGCTCATCGGTGAGGACCGAAAGGGCCGCCGCGCCAGCATCAGCATAGGCCTTCGCGCACGCGACCGGATCAAAATCCCAGCGGATCTCGCCGCGACTCGGCGAGCGGCGTTTGATCTCGGCGATCACCCGGGGCCTGGGGGCGGACAACAACGCCGCCCGAAAGCCGCGCACCCGGTCATCCATCGCTTCGGCCAGCTCGGCCTGCTCGGCGATCGAGCGCTGGGCCTTGGCTCGTTCCAGGTCCCGTCGCTTGTGGCGGACGATCTCATCGAGGAGGGTCACGGTCAATCCGCCTCGATGCTGGCGCGCACCAGCCGCTCGAGACGCTCCCGCGCCGCGCCGGAGTCGATGCTCTGACGTGCCAGGGTGAGGCCCGCGGTCAAATCTTCAGCCGCGCCGGCCACCCACAGCGCGCCGGCCGCATTGATGAGCACGATGTCCCGGCGAGCTCCGGCTTCCCCGTCCAGGACCGCCTTCACGATCCCCGCGTTCTCGCTGGCGTCACCGCCCCGGAGCGCACCGGGCATGGGGAGCGGAATTCCGAGCCGATCCGGGTCGATCGTATGCGTCTCGATGTTGCCCGCGTTCAGGAATGCAGCCCGGGTGGTTCCGTTCGTGGTGATCTCGTCCATTCCATCGGATCCGTGCACCACGAGCGCGCGCCGGGCGCCGAGATCGCGGAGCGCCGCAGCCAGGGTCTCGACCAGAGAATCAGCGTAGACGCCCACGAGCTGGTGGCGAACACCCATGGGGTTCAGCAGCGGGCCCAGGCAGTTCATCAGGGTGCGGATCCGGAGCTGCTCGCGGACCGGCGCGACGAATCGCATGGCTGGATGGGCCTGCCGGGCAAAGAAGGGCGCGATGCCGACCTCGCGGAGGATGCGCGCCGAGACCGCGACGGGCAGGTCCACTCGAACGCCCAAGGCCTCCAGCACATCGATGCTCCCGGTGCGACTGGAAGCGGCTCGATTGCCGTGCTTGGCGACGGGCACTCCAGCCCCGGCGACCACGAATGCCGCCGCCGTGGAAACGTTGAAGCTGTCGGTGCCATCGCCGCCGGTGCCACAGGTGTCGATGGTACGGGAATCGATACAGGTCGCGGTGACGGCCCGGGCCCGTAGAGCCCGGGCAGCGGCCACGATCTCCCCGACGGTTTCGCCCTTGGTGCGCAGCGCCACCAACAGAGCCGCGACGGCGACGGGGGACGCCTCGCCGTCCATGATTTCTCCGAAGGCCGCTTGAAGAACCGGCGCGGGTACCTCTTCGCCGCGCGCGGCCGTCTCGATGGCTTGTTCAAGACTCATGCCGCCGGGCCGTCGGCGCAACCTTCGAGGAAGCTGCGCAGGAGCGACTTGCCCACGTCGGTGAGAATCGATTCCGGGTGGAATTGAACCCCCTCGATCGGAAGCTCCCGATGACGAACGCCCATGACCTCGCCGTCCGCGGTCCGGGCCGAGATCTCGAGCACATCGGGGCAGGAGTCAGCTTCGATCACCAGCGAGTGGTAGCGGGTGGCTCGAAACGGCGATTCCAACCCGCGAAATACGCCTCTCCCATCGTGTTCGATCGATGACACTTTTCCATGCATGATGGACCGAGCGCGAACGATGCGCCCGCCGAAGGCGGCACCGATCGCCTGATGCCCCAAGCAGACGCCGAGGAGCGGGATCTCCACTTCAGCACACAGCCGCACCGTCTCTACGGAGCTGCCCGCATCCTCGGGCCGTCCCGGGCCCGGTGAGATCACCAGACCGGCTGGGCCCCGGGCGAGCAGCTCCTTCGCGTCCGCTACGTCGTTTCGAAACACCTCGACGTCCGCGCCTAGCTCGCCCAGATATTGGACCAGGTTGTAGGTGAACGAGTCGTAGTTGTCGATCATCACGAGACGCATCGTCGCTGAACCGTCAGTCGACTCCCTCGCGGGCGAGGTCGATCGCCTCGACGAGGGCCCGTGCTTTGTTGACGCACTCCTCGTACTCGGAGTCCGGATCCGAATCCGCCACTATGCCGGCGCCGGTGCGCAGGAAGATGGCCCCATCCTTGACCACCATGGTGCGAATCGCGATGGCCGTATCCATGTTGCCCGAAAAATCGATATAGCCGACACAGCCTCCGTAGGGTCCGCGGCGCCGGTTCTCGAGCTCGTCGATGATCTCCATGGCACGAACCTTGGGCGCCCCGGACAGGGTGCCCGCCGGGAACGTCGCGCGCAGGAGATCGAGCCAGTCGAGGCCGGGGCGCAGACGGCCCTGAACGTTCGAGACGATGTGCATGACGTGGGAGTAGCGTTCCACGGTCGAGAATTCGTTGACGACCACGCTGCCGGTTTCCGCCACACGCCCGACGTCGTTGCGCCCGAGGTCGACCAGCATCAGGTGCTCGGCACACTCCTTGGGATCCGCGAGCAGCTCGGCCGCGAGAGCCCGATCCGCGTCGGGGGTGCGACCCCGGGGCCGGGTCCCCGCGATCGGGCGGACATCGATCGCCCGATCCTCGAGTCGGACCAGAATCTCCGGGGAGGAGCCGATCACGACCGCGTCCTCGCAACGCAGAAAGAACAGATAGGGGCTCGGATTGACGCGTCGGAGATGCCGGTAGATCGTAAACGGATCCACCTGAAGTGGGATCTTGAGCTGCTGGGACAGCACCACCTGAAACACGTCTCCGGCCTCGATGTACTCCTTCGCGCGCTTCACGATCTCGTGATAGTCCTCGCGGGTCACGCTGCGCTGTAGGTCCATCGGGGCCCGTACCGCCTCGACGACGGGTTCCGCGGGAAGGGGCGCGCGCAGCCGGCGCACCATCGCCTCCAACGCGGCTTCAGCCTCGCGGTACAGAGCGCCGAGATTCGCCCCGGGCGACACCTCGACATGACGAACCAGAAGCGCGGTATGTCGCTGGCGGTCGTAGACGACGACGGTTTCCGGAATCGCGAACCACAGATCGGGCATCCCGATGTCGTCGGGATTCGCGTCGGGAATATCCTCGATGAACCGAACCCAGTCGTAGCTGATCAATCCGACGGCCCCGCCCAGAAATCGGGGAAGCTCGATCCCAGCCGGAGGCACCACGCGAAATTTCGACAGCTTCTCGCGGAGAAACTCGAGGGGATCGCCATCGACCTGGCAACGCTCGGTCTTGTCGCCCTCGACCCACTCGACCTCGCGGCCTCGGGCGCGGAAGATCGCGCGCGCGCCGGTTCCGATGAAGCTGTAGCGCGCCCACTTCTCCCCCCCCTCCACGGACTCGAACAGGAAGGTGGTGCGGCCGTCGTCGAGCCGCCGAAACAGGGTCAGCGGGGTGTCGAGGTCCGCCGTCATCTCGCGGATCACGGGGATCAGGTTTCCGTGCGCCGCGAGAGCCGCGAAGGATTCCTGGGAGGGGCGGAGCAACTCGGCCTCTGAGTGGGGCGCGACGCACATCCCTTTTTTTGCGCGGGGTGTGGAAAAGCCACGCAGTTTCGGGTTGTTATCAGACGCTCCCAGGGTCGTCAAGCAGGCCGAGCCCCGTCAGCGACCCGAAGGGCGTTGCGTCGTCGCCGAATCCGAGGAGGCGGACCCGAAGGGCGCCTTGGATCCCACTCGCGGGATTGCCGATGGCCTGAACCTGGATCGCCCAACAGCGACATGCCGACAGGAACTCGATACCCGCTCGGTTGCCCAGAAGCCTGTTCTTTTCGAACTCGTAGCCACCGCCGTAGGTAAGGGTCCAGCGCTCGGTCAGCTCGATGCGGAGGCCCAGGGTCACCTGATTGATGGATTCGAAGCGGTCGCCACTCCCGAAGCGCTCGCCGAAGGGGAAGCGCTCGAAATACGCGGGGATGTCCCGGAGCCAGCGATAACCCAGCTCCAGACGGTGTCCCGCGGCCGAACGCCAGGCCAGCTCCGCCAACCCCTCATCGATTTTCACCTCCTCGGGATCGACGCCGAGGCTGAAGCGGGCCCCGGTTCCACGCCAGGCGTAGGTGCGGCCGTCGAGGTACAGGTTCGCGAACCGCCGATCGTGGAAGCCGTATCCTGCCGAGACCGAGAAGTCGGCAAGCAGTCGGGGGGCTCCCCCGTCCGCCGAACGCGTGAAGATCCGGTTGCCGAGGCCCAAGGTCATTCCGCTGAAGCGGGCCACGCGGTCGGCGGAGTCGCGCACCACGCTGTCGAGATCGAGCTGGCGAAGACGGTCCTGGGGTACGGCCGTCGGCGGTGCGAAAAGCGGATTGCCCCGTTGGGAGCGCTGGCTCACGAACGCGTATCCCAGCCGGGGTTCGACGATGTGCACCCACGACGATCCGAATCCACGGCGCAGCCGGATTCGCAGATCGGCCCGCGCGGTCAGGAGTCCGCGCTCCTCGAATCCCCGGGCATCGCTCGAGTAGAGCGTCTGGTACCAGGCAACCTCCGGGTAGAATTCCGCGACGTCGCCCAGGCGCCAGGGCATGGCGAGGCGCGGCGTGATCCGGACGCGGCTCCCCCGATCGGCCAGGGGTTCGCCCTCGTCAAAGATCTTGTTCCCTTCTGTCCCGCCCGGATCCCCGACGTTGTCGGCGTGGTGATCCAAGAGGTCAAAGGCACCCGTGGCGGGATCGCGCTCCTCCGCATCGAAGATTCCGTCGATCCCGGTATCAAGGAAGCCGTCCGGGTTCGAAGCCGGGTTGCGGGGACGGAAGTAGATGTACTGGGCGTCGAGGGACGGCACCAGATGCGACGTCCAGGAAAGTGGCGCCGGGAGCACCGAGAGGGTGACTTCGGGAAGTCGCTGCATCAGGGTGTCGTCGCGGTCGACGTCGTCGGGATTCGACTGGTCGTCGGCAGTGTGAACCGAGGCGACCAGTCCCAACCGGCCCGCCTCTCCCATCGACTTGCCGACAAACGCATGCGACTCGAGGAACCGATCGTTTCGGTAGGAGGCCAGCGGTGCGAAGTCGAGGACGTAGTCGTTGTCCGAGACGAAGCGGAAATCCGCCCGGGCGCGCCAGCCCCAGGGCAGAAATACGTCCTGACTTCCGGTAAAGGCCCATCGCTTCTCGTCGAAGGGAGTCTCCGGGTCGCGGGATCGGATGCTGTCATCGAGGATGAACGAACCGGTGAGCTCGCCTCGAGAACGCTCCCCGTAGACGTACTCGAGCTGCAGGTCGGCCTTACCACCGCGCGTCTGGATCCACTGGGGATTGACGATGACGTTCAGGCCCTGGGCCGCGGCCCAGAAGAAGGGAACCCCGACCTGCACTCCATCGCGACTCCCATAGCCGACCTCCGGAATCAGGAACCCGGTCTGCCGTTCGGTCCGAAATGGGTAGATCATCCAGGGCAGCCAGAAGACCGGAACCTCCAGGATCTCGAAGGTCATGTTGCGCACGGTGGCGTAACCCCCGACCTCGAGATCCGCCTTCCCCGCACGGATCCGCCAGGGGTCCCGCTCTCCATCCGGGCACTGGCAGGTCGTGAACATGCCATCTTCGAATGAATAGGTGTCGTCGCCAGTCTTGCGCATTTCGGCGCCCTCGGCGCGAAAGTGACTGTCCTCGGCATCGAGGCGGGCCCCGAACAGCACGCCGGTGAGCGAGCGAATGTCGAACTCGATGAACTCGGCCCGGATCACGTCTCGGCCATCGCGCAGCTCGACGTTGCCGCTCGCCACCCCGCGGCCGGTCACGCGGCTGTAACTCACCCAGTCGGCCCGCAGAATGCGCGACCCGCGCGCGATTCTCACGGAGCCGCGCGCAACATAGGCCTGGCTATCGCTTTCGAACTCGAGCGTGTCGGCGCTGAGGCGATAGGATGGATCAGACGCCGGTGCGCCCGATGCCCGCGTTGGCGTCACCAGGGTCCAGGCGACGAGCGCTACCCATGTCGCGGCCAGTCGAACCACTTCACCCCCCTGGAGCGGGGAGTGACGCTATCAGAGACGTTTGTGGGGGGTCAACGAACGGCGGCGGAATCCGGCTCGTCGAGGCAAGCGGAGAGCGCCTCGAGGTCGGGGGTGAACAGCGTGTCATCGATGAGATGGACGAGCTTGCGATCGAGCAACTGGTGAAGCGCCTGGTGCGCCTCGACCAGCGAGAGGCCAGATTCCCCCGCCAGGCCGCGAAGGGTCAGGGGAACCCGCATCCCCTGCTGGTCCGACGGCTCCGCCCGCCGCGTCAGCGCTCGCACAACGGGACGCAGCAGATCGTCGGACCCCAGAGCGGCCAGACGGCGCTCGGAATCGATCAGTCGCGAAACGAGCATCCGGATCATGCGCATGGCGATCTCGGGCTCGGCCCGGCACATTTCCTCGAAGGTCGGTCCGTCGAGATCGAGCAGGGTCGTCTTCCGGACCGCCACCGCACGAGCCCCCCGGCGCTCCCCCAGAACGACTCCCAGCTCACCGAAGAAGTCGCCGGGCCCCAGCCGGGCTACAACGCGGTGGCCGCCGCGCCCTTCGCGGGTCAACTCGACCGCACCGGACTGGATCACGAAGAAGCGGTCCCCGCTGTCGCCTTCATCGAATATGGTCTCGCCGGCCTCCACCGGGCGCTGGAAAAGGCTCCGTACTGCGGTGGCGCCGTCCCTCGACTTCAATACACCGGTCTCCCAAGGCGGTTTCGACCGCCCCCGGGCCGCGCTTTAGATCGAGCGGTGGGTGCGGACGGACGCGACGATCTCCTCGAGCTCCGAGATCTCGATCAAGCCCACGTGCAATGAGTCGACCTGCCCGTCCGGGGCGATGAC
The DNA here is from genome assembly GCA_022571825.1 of Myxococcales bacterium. Classification (GTDB taxonomy): domain Bacteria; phylum Myxococcota_A; class UBA9160; order UBA9160; family SMWR01; genus JACZXC01. The sequence continues at coordinate 17,776 of JACZXC010000003.1, forward strand.
CGCTAGCGTGGGGAAGCCGATCGTCCCGAAGGATCGGGCCACGGCTTCGTCTCCGATCACGATCGTGTACTCGACCTGGTGCTCCGCCACCCAGGGACCCACGACCTCGGCGCCCTCCACGTCTACGGCGACACCGATCACCACCACCTGATCGCCGTCGCGATGGTTCCGCCAGAACTCATTGAGCCGGGGAACCTGCTCAATGCAGGGCGGACACCAGGTGGCCCAGAAATCGAGCAATACGGTCTTGCCCCGGAAGTCGGACAGCGTCACCGGTTGGCCGTCGAGGTCCGGAAGCGTGAAATCGGGGAGGTCGTTCTCGGAGCCGCGATCGATCCCGGGCGAGCAGCCCAGCAGAGCCAGGGCCAACGCCCCGCCCAAGGCGATGCCCGATCGGACCCGGCGACGTCGGGTCATTGCAGGGCCCGTTCGGCGGCCGTCAGCAGATCCGTCATGAAGCCAAAGCGGCTGTTCAGGGTCGAGAATTGGTCGGTCACCAGCAAGGCACCGACGCCCATGAGGATCACGCCGGAGGCCACCTCCAGCTTGCGGAAATGGTGCTTGATCCGGAGAAACGCCTGGAAAAAGTGCTCGAGGCTCCAGCCCGCGATCAGGAAAGGTACGGCCAGGCCCGCCGAGTAGATCGTCAACAACACCACCCCTCGGATGGCGGTCTCCTCACTGCCGGCCACGGTGAGGATGGTGGCGAGGATCGGCCCGATGCAGGGCGACCAACCCAGGGCGAATCCGGCGCCGACGACGAAAGCGCTGAGCACGTTTCGCCGCCGGAACTGGAACTGGAAGCGGGTGTCGCGATACAGGGCGCGGATCGGCGTGATTCCCGTCATGTGCAAGCCGAGGAGAATGATCACCACACCCGCGATCTGCGCCACGCCAAACTCGAGACCGAATACGTCGGCCCGCCAGGTGCGCAGCACGTGCCCGGCGGCCACCGCGCCGACTCCCATCAAGATGAAGACCGAGGAGAATCCGCCGACGAAACCGAAGCAGGCGAGCATCACCCGCCGTCGCAGCACGGCGCCCCCGGCCCCCGCTTGCATCTCGTCCACGGAGATCCCGGAAATCAGCGACAGATAAGCTGGAAGGAGCGGTAGGACACACGGGGAAAGTACACTGAGCAGTCCCGCCGCAAAGGCCAGGTATGCGGGGGCTCCAAGTTCTGCCATCTCACCAGGATCGCTGCGATCCCGCCTGCGCGCCAGAATCCCCCATGGGGCGACGCCGGGACTCCGTCGGCACGTCCTCGGCACGGCGGTATGCCGGTTCGCGACCGAAGAACTCGAGCTTCCGGCGCCGGCGAATATGATCGGGGGTCACCACGTAGTCGCCCCGGATGCTCGGTGTAACCAAAGCATGAAGAACGCTGGCATCACCAGCGGAGAGACCCCAGGCAATTCCGCCGATCACGAGACCGAGCGCGGCGTAGGTCATCTTCAGCGGGGAGTAGATCAGCGTACACAATCCCGCCGCCGCCCCCGCCCCCGCCGCCGAGCCGGCCCCGCCCTCCTCGGCCCGAACCCCGTTTGGCTGCAGGGTGATCGCCAGCAGGCAGGTGACCAGGGCTCCTCGAAGTCGTTTCGATCGAAAGCGTTTTGATCGCCGCACGGGGTAAGCCCCCCCCGGCGGGCATGATGCCTCGGGCGTCTGGGGCGTCAAGCTGGCCGGGGGTCGGTGTCCAGCAAGATCGTGACCGGGCCGGAATTCACCAGGGCGACCTCCATCATCGCGCCAAATCGTCCGCAGACGACGGGCACTCCCAGTCCCCTGGCCACCCGGACCAGGTCTTCGATCAGGGGGGCGGCCCTCTCGGCAGACGCCGCCGCCGAATAGGAGGGACGTCGTCCGTGTCGGGTGTCGCCATACAGGGTGAACTGGGAGACCACGCCCAGGGTACCTCCCACGTCGAGGACCGAGTGGTTCATGTGATGATCGTCGTCGTCGAAGATGCGCAGGTGAACCAGCCGGCGAGCCAGCTGCTCGGCCTCGGCCTCGGTGTCGGCGGAGCCGACACCCACCAGCACCAGCAACCCCGGACCCATGACGAAGATCGGGTCGACGCCGGCGCTGACCCGCGCCGAGCTCACGCGCTGGGCCACGGCTCGCACCCGGGCTCCTACAGTGATTCCTGGTGCGCGAAACGACCGCGATAGACCGCCTGGCCTTCGGTGCGCATGAGTACCAACTGGCACAAGCGCACACCCGGGTGAATCCGCAGTGGCCGACCCGCGACGTTGCTCATTTCGAGAACCTGGCGGTTGCTGACACCCGGCTGGATGAATGCCGACGTCACGTGGATCATCAATCCCAAACGGGCAAACCGGCTGCGGCCCTCGAGAAATCCACAGAGGTCGGGGGGCAGCGAGATCCGTTCCCGCGTGATGCCGTGGATCGTACAGCCGGGCGCCAGCACGTACGGTGCGTCGAGGGATTGGATCTGCGTGTGATCGCGATAGTCCGCACCGTTGCACAGGTCGATGGGCGTCGGGATGGCATCGATGACGCGGATCTCGTCTCCCAGAGTGAGGTCGATCGAAGCCGCTCCGAGTTGGTCAGCGGCAAAGGGCGAGATCACAAGGCGCCCCGCCTCGATCTCGGCGAGGATCACTTCGCGCGTCAGCACCGCCATCGGGCGGCGGATGATACCGTATCGCCATGGCGCACCCGTTCTTCGACGTGCCGGTCCCCACGGTGATCGGCCACCGCGGCTGCGCGGGGGAGGCTCCGGAAAACACTCTGGTCTCCTTCGAGCGGGCCCTGGCCGCCGGGGCGGCGATCTTGGAGAGCGACGTTCACCTGACCCGGGACGGAATTCCCGTTCTCATCCACGACGACGACGTCGACCGCAACACCGACGGCACGGGTCGGGTGTGCGCGCTCACGTTGAATCAGCTGCAGCGCCTCGATGCGGGCCACAGTTTCAGCGCCGACGGGGGCCAGACCCATCCCTTCCGGGGTCGCGGTCACCGGATTCCGACGCTTCGGGAAGCGCTGGAAGCCTTCCCCCAGGCCCGTTTCAATCTGGAGCTCAAAGAACGGGTTCCGGGCCTGGTGGAACGGAGCGTCGAGGTGGTCGCCCGGGCCCGGCGCGAGGCGCGCACGCTGCTCACGGCGGGCGATGACGGTCTCATGGCGCAGCTTCGGGCCCACGCCGAGGCGGAGTCGGTTCCCGTGGCCCTCGGCGCCTGTGCCGGCGAGGTCCTCGCCTTCGTCCGGGCCGCGATCGACGGGACCGCGCCCAAGTCTGGAGTGATGGCGCTGCAGGTCCCCCGCGAATTCGCCGGCCAGCCGCTGGTGACGCGGCCTTTCGTGGAGCATGCCCACGCCCACGGGGTCTTCGTCCACGTCTGGACCATCAACCAGATCGGGGAGATGCGGAAGCTTCTCGAGATCGGGGTCGATGGTCTGGTCACCGACTTTCCGGGTCGCATGCAAGGCCTGATCGAGGCGCGCGCCCCGGGATCGGATTGAGCGATTCGCCCCCGCCGTCGCCCCTTCTCCAGAACCACGCCGATCGTCTGCGGAAGGCCGCAGCCCTGGGTCCGACCCTCGACCTGGCGTGCGGCCGCGGTCGCAATGCCATCGCCGCCGCCACCACGGGCGCGCGGGTCATCGGCATCGACCGCAATCTTTCGGCTCTGGCCACCTTGCGGCACGCCGCGGAAGCGCGCCGTCTCCCGGTCGACCCGGTTCGGGCCGACCTCGAGACGAGCTGGGGAATCCCTGTTCGAGCGGGAAGTTGCGGTGCAATCCTGGTATTTCGCTTTCTATTTCGACCGCTCGCGGGACCCATCTGCGAGGCGCTGGCCCGGGGGGGCATCCTCCTGTACGAGACCTTCACCACCGCGCAACGGCGCCTGGGCACGGGCCCCCAGAACCCGGCTTTCTTGTTGGCCCCCGGAGAGCTTCGCGAGCTCTTCGGGGGTCTCGAGATTCTCGACTATTGGGAAGGCCTCAGCGACGCCGACCCCCCCCAGGCCCTGGCCCGTCTGGCCGCTCGTCGACCCTGATCCATTCTCGTCCACCCTGCCTACGCGGAAGCTACGTAGAGCCCACAGTTGGCTGCCATGCCCGTTGACGCCGTTAGAGGGTCAACTACGTAGACACCACCGGGAGTACTACAGCAGCAAACATGCTTGGGGCTGCCGTGGTGCTTCCGCAGTCAGACACTGACAACACATCGGAGAACTTCATGCCGCGACTCACGCAA
>JACZXC010000183.1 GCA_022571825.1 Myxococcales bacterium
ACCGGCGGGGCCTCCGGGCTGGGTGAGGCAACGGCCCGGTTGCTCGCCGACCGGGGCGCCGACGTTGCGCTGCTCGACCTGCCCCGGTCGAAGGGGACCGACGTCGCCAAGGAGATCGGCGCGAATACCCTCTTCCTGCCAGCGGACGTCACCAGCGAGGAGCAGGTCGCCGCCGCGATCGACCGGGCGTCCGAGAGCTTTGGCGCGCTTCACATCCTGGTGAACTGCGCCGGTATCGGATCGGCTTCACGAACTGTCGGCAAGAACGGGGCCCCCTTCGATCTGGACCTGTTCCGGCACACGATCGAGGTCAATCTGATCGGGACCTTCAACGCAATCCGACTCACCGCAGCCCGAATGATCACGAACGAGCCCGGGGAGTCCGGCGAGCGCGGGGTCATCGTCAACACCGCGTCGGTGGCAGCCTTCGAGGGGCAGATCGGTCAGGCCGCCTACTCGGCGTCGAAGGGAGGAATCGTGGGAATGACGCTGCCGATCGCCCGCGACCTCTCGCGCCACGGAATTCGCTGCTGCACGATCGCACCCGGGCTGTTCGAAACGCCGTTGCTCATGGGAATGACGCCGGAGATGAGGGAGGCCCTCGGCGCCAGCATTCCCTTCCCGCCGCGACTGGGCCATCCGTCCGAGTACGCCGCCCTCGCCTGCCAGATCGTGGAGAATCCCATGCTCAACGGAGAGACCATCCGGCTCGACGGTGCCATCCGCATGCAGCCCCGCTGAGGCGATCCGGTGGATCTTGGCAAACTCGCCATTTCGCTCCCGGTTCCTTTCTTTTCGGCCCGGGAGTGCGTCGATCTCGCGCGCCGGGCGGAGAGGGCGTGGGGCTACCAGGCGATCTGGCTGGCGGAGACCTCCGGGCCCGATTCGTTCGCCCTGGCCGGAGCGCTGGCCAGCGCGACCACGCGGGTGACTCTCGGCACGGCGATCGTGCCGGTCTACAACCGCACCCCGGCCGTGCTCGCGATGGGAGCTGCCACCCTGGCTCAACTCTCGGGCGATCGCTTCATCCTGGGTCTCGGATCCTCCAGCCACGCGATCATCGAGAGCTGGAATGGCCTCGCCTTCGAACGACCCCTAACCCACGTGCGCGAGACGGTCGCCATCGTGCGCCAGGCCCTCTCCGGCGCGAAGAGCGACTTCATCGGCAAGGCCCTGCGCTCCCGCGGCCTGCGTCTGGGCTGCCTGCCGGAGCGACCCGTTCCCATTTACCTGGCCGGCCTGCGGGAGAAGATGCTCGGGCTCGCGGGAGAAGTCGGCGACGGCCTGATCGTGAATCTGTTTCCCGTCTCGGCGCTGCCCCGGATCCTGGCCGCCTACCGCGCCGGTGCGAAACGAGCCAAGCGCGACGCCGATTCCGACGAGGTGGTGTGTCGTTTCCAGGTCGCCGTCACCGACGACATCGACACCGCGCGAAACCTGGTCCGCGCCGTCTTCGGTGCCTACGTCGCCCAGCCCGTCTACAACAAGTTCTTCGCCTGGTGCGGTTTCGAGGCGGAGGCGCGCGATGTCGCCGACGCCTTCGCACGCGGGGACCGGTCCGGGACCGCTGCCGCCATGACCGACGACCTCGTCGACCGGGTCACCATTCTCGGCTCGGCGGAGCGGTGTCGAGAGCAGATCGCGGAATTCGTGGCGGCGGGCGTAACCACCCCGGTGATCTCGCCCCTGGCGACCGACCGGGCGGGTATCGAGGCCAGCTTCGAGGCGTTCGCACCGGCGCTGCTCGGGCATTGAACGCCGGTGTCCGACTCCGGCGCAGTCCTGATCACCGGGGCGACCGGACTCGTGGGTCACCGCCTCGCCGAGGCATTGATACGCGATGACGTATCGGTGCGTGCGCTGACGCGAGATCCGGTCGCGGCCGCGCGTCGACTCGATCCGAAGATCTCCCGAATCGGCTGGGACGGACTGCGCGTCCCCGAAAGTGCGGTCTCCGGGACCTCGGCGATCGTTCACCTCGCCGGCGAGCCCATATTCGCCGGACCGCTGACCGCGAAACGACGCCGGCGAATTCGCGCGAGTCGCGTCGAGTCGACCCGGTCGCTCGTCGAAGCCGTGGGCGCGCTACCCGCAGCCCAACGCCCCGAGGTGTTCGCGTGCGCATCGGCGGTCGGCTTCTACGGATCGCGCGGTGACGAGCCGCTGACGGAGTCCGCCCCAACCGGCGAAGGCTTTCTGGCCGACGTGTGCAGGGCCTGGGAATCCGCCGCCTTCGCGGCGGGGGAGCTCGGCGTCCGCACCGCCGCGTTGCGCATCGGCGTCGTGCTGGCCCGAGAGGGGGGCGCGCTGGCGATGCTGGCCCGGATCTTCAGACTGGGCGCCGGGGGCCGACTGGGCCGCGGCGATCAGTGGTTTCCCTGGATCCACATCGACGACCTCGTGTCGCTGATCCGAAGCGTCCTGGGGGATGCGCGTTATCGAGGTGCGATCAACGCCGTGGCACCCGAACCGGTCCGAAACAAGGACTTCACCCGGGCGTTGGCTCGCGCCCTGAAGCGACCGGCACTGTTTCCCGTGCCCGCGTTCGCGGTGCGCTTGGCTTTGGGCGAACTCTCCGGCGAGCTGCTCGGCAGTCGGCGCGTGGTTCCCAGGCGTGCCGTCGAGTGCGGATTCCGCTTCCAGCACCCGGCGATCGCGAGCGCCCTGACCGCCGAACTCCAGGGTCGAACCGCCCGTGGGGAAGTTCAGTGAGTCCGGTGCGCTGAGGACTCCGCGGTAAACAGAGTGAGCAGGACTTCCTTGAGCGTCGCTTCCCGCGCCGCCGGGGTGACTTCGAAGTAGGCCAGCGATACCGAGGCCTCGGCGGCCCTGGGAAAGCGTTCGCCGAATTCGTGAAGAAGCCGGACCATGATCTCCTCCGCGCCCCCTCGATCGACGTCGGTCAGGAAGAGGACCGAGCGCTCCCGGGTCATCCGAACGATGCAGTCGTCGACGCGGAGAGCGCTGGTGACGTAGTCGACAACGTCCGGGAAGACCAGGTCGCCTTCACGGCCCGCCATTCCCACGACTACAGAGGTAAGGGCGTGTTCGCCAGCCAGATCGGAGATCCTGTCCAGCAACTCGCGCAGCCGGCGGGGGTCGTCGATCTGGGATCCGTCGTGTAGCATGGCCACGCTCTCTTTCTCCCCGCTCTCATTATCGACGAACACGACGGCGATCTGAAGACCTCATCGATCGGCCCGCTGGTGGTTCAAGGAGGCCACCGCGAGCACCGTCGCGCCGACACTGAGAAGCGCCAGCATGACTGCGCTCGTGGCCAGGGGGATCTCGTGGATCCCCAGTAGGCCGAAGCGAAATAGGTCGACCCCGTAGCTGAGTGGATTCCCGTAGGATAGCCAGCGCATGGGCGACGGCAGGGTGGTGATCGGGTAGAAGATGCCGGAAAAGAGGTAGAGGGGAACCGTGACCAACGCCGCGAACAGTCGAAAGGACTCGAGCCGACGCAGACGGGATGCGATGGCGATCCCCAAGGATACGAACACGGCCGTAACCGCCGTGATCGCCCCCAACAGGGCTGCGGGTTCGGGCAGGCGCAGCGCCGTAAAGGTCGCCAGGATCGCCAGGAGCATCGCCACGAGCAAAAGCGAAGCCGCCAGCCGCGCCGCCATCTTGGCGAGTACGATGCTGGCGGGCGCAACCGGTGCGATGAGCAGCGCGCGCAGGAAGCCGGTCTCGCGATCCTCGATCAGGCTGAAGCCTCCGCCCACGGCTCCCGAGCTGATCACAAGCACGAGGATTCCCGAGGCGAGGTGACCGACGTAGTCCGTTCCCGTGGGAAGTTCGACGACGTCATTCAGACCGAATCCGAAAAATCCGACCGCCGCCAGGGGAAACACCATCTGCCCCACCCAATAGGCCCGATCGCGCCGGTAGCGAATGGCCTCGCGGCGGAAGAGCGTGAGCGTGTCGCCGAGCAGGACGATCACGCGGAGTCCGTGGGGCCTTCGAACGAGTGACCCGTGTGGTGAAGAAAAACATGATCGAGTGTCGGCCGCTGCATTGTCACCTCGAGGACACCGAATGACCTCACCGCCTCGATCAGCGCCGCCAGGCGACGGGGCCCGTCGACCAGTGTCACGCGAAGGGTCGCGGTCGACTCCGAATCGGGGTCTTCGCGGATCACTTCACTGACGCCGTCGAGCCGGTTCAGGCGATCGATCGCTCCATCGGCGCGCTCCAGGGCCAGGCGTACCACATCGCCCCCGAGTTCCGACTTGAGTCGACTGGGTGATCCCGACGCCACGACGCGACCGTGATCGATGATTGCGATCTGTTCGCAGAGAGAATCGGCCTCCTCCATGGAGTGGGTGGTCAGAAACACGGTGGTGTCTCCTCCGTCGCTCAGGGAACGCAGGTGATCCCAGATCGCCCTCCTGGCGTGAACGTCGAGCCCCAGCGTCGGCTCGTCGAGGAAGAGGACCTGGGGCCGATGCAACAGACCCCGGCCGATCTCCAGGCGCCTCTTCATTCCGCCCGAGTAGAACCGCGTCGGGCGATCCGCCACCTCTTCGAGACCCAGGAGCGCGATAATCTCGTCGACTCGAGCCCGCCGATCCTCGAGGTGGTAGAGCCGCGCATAGAGGTCGAGGTGTTCGCGGGAGGTCAGCTCGGGATCGAGGGTGGATTCTTGAAACACCAGGCCGAGATCGCGGCGCACCGCGTCGCGCTCGGCCACGACGTCTCGCCCGAGCAGGCGAGCGACCCCGCCGGTCGGCCGAATCAGTGTCGTGAGGATGCTGACCGTGGTGGTCTTCCCGGCACCGTTGGGCCCGAGCAAGCCGAAGCATGACCCTCGCGGTACCCTGAGATCCAGGCCGTCGAGGGCCGTGACCTCGCCGAAGCGCTTGACGAGAGCGCGCACCTCGATCGCCGGCGGGTTGGTTGTCGCACTCGATTCCATTGCTACGGTGGGCGCGCGCCCCCTCCCCACCAAGCTGGGCGAACTGGGTCCGTATGCTAGGCGACGCCGGACAACCCCGCGACGATGGCGAGCGGGGACGAAACCACGCGTTGCTCCTGGCTCGCGGATTCGCCGCACTGCTCGCGCTCAGCATCGGCCTGATCGTGCTCGGAGCGCTGGTGCGCGCGAACGGGGCCGGACTGGCCTGCCCCGACTGGCCCCTCTGCTTCGGAGAGTTCGTTCCCCAGATGGATCTGCGCGTCGCCTTGGAGTGGTCGCACCGTGTCCTCGCCGGCGGCATCTCGATAGGCTTCGCCGTGCTCGCGCTGCTGACGCTGCGGAGCGCACCCACCCGCCGGGTCGCGGGGACCGGGATCGGCGTGGCGACTTGCCTCCTCGGCCTCCAGATCCTGCTGGGTGCCCTCACGATATGGATGCGGCTGACGGCCTGGACCGTCACGGCGCACCTTCTCACGGGCAACGTGTTCGCCCTGACCCTGGCGCTGATTGCCTGCGCGCTCCGAGATCATGGAGTCGATCGCCCGCCGCGCCCCCGCCCAACCGGCGCAGCGCGCGGCCTGGTGGCGACAAGTGCGGCGCTTCTGGCGCTGCAGATCGTCCTGGGGGGACTGGTCGCCTCACGCTTCGCCGGACTCGCCTGCCCGGACTGGCCCAGCTGCAGCGACGGAGCCTGGTTTCCCAGCTGGGAAGGCAACGTCGGGCTTCACCTGATGCATCGGTTGAACGGCTATGCCCTGGTGGCGGTCTTGCTGGCCGCCGCCCTGGCGAGCCGGAGCCCACCCCCACTCCGAACCTGGACCCGGGTCGCACTGGGCCTCGGCATCGCCCAGGTGATCGTCGGCGTCACCAACGTCTGGCTGCAGATCCCGATCGAGGTGACGGGTCTTCACTCGGCGCTGGCCACGGCTCTGGTGCTGAGCATCACGCTGGCAGCAAGATCCGTCTGGCCGGGATCGGCGGCGCCCGCTGAGTCGCGGTGCTAAACCACGCCGATGCGTTCGCACCAGGTCTTCGCCGGCATGACCCCCGAGCGGGCCAGCAAGCTGATGGGGGCGCTCGCCGAGAAGGTCCCGGTGATGTACGCCTCGGCGCTGCAGCTGGCGGGTGCAACGTTGAAAACGCGGCCTGCGTACTTGCAGCGACAGCCCCGTGACAAACGCGCCGCCTCCATCCGCCGGGCGCTGTCGCGGGTCGCATCCAACGACATCGCCGAAGAGACGCTGGCGGTCTACTTCCTCGAGTGTCGAAAGGAGCTGCTGATCGAATGGTTGGACCTCCTGGGCGTGGAGCACGACGAGGGGGTCCTGTCTGCGTCGGTACTGCCGGCACCGGATCCGGGAGCGCTTCGAAAGGCGACCAAGCGGTTCC
>JACZXC010000184.1 GCA_022571825.1 Myxococcales bacterium
ACTGGTACAGGCGGCAATTGGAGGCGGTCCTGATCGACGTGCTGGCGACGTTCGATGTACCTGGGGAGCGTGTGGCAGGTTCGACCGGTGTATGGACGCGGGGCAGAAAAATTGCCAGCATCGGCATCCACGTGAAACAGTGGGTGACCTTCCACGGATTCGCCCTGAACGTGACGACCGATCTGTCGCGATTCGAGAGCATCGTCCCGTGCGGCATCGACGGCGTGGTGATGACCAGTATCGCGCACGAACTGGGGAGCGAGGACGTCCGCCCGTCGCTGTGGTCCGAGGCCGTAACGGCCGTCGTCGACGCCATGGGCCGTACCTTTAACCGGGCTGCCACCCTCGTCCCGCTGGAAACGCTGCCGCAGTTCGGGTTCACCCGGGTGTAGCCGCCGCGCGGTTGCCTTTGACGATCAATCGTATGATCGTTCCGGGTATGTCGACCACGCCCTCCGGGAAACCAGCCGCAGCGCAGGCCAAGGAATGTGCCGAAGAGATTCTCCGTGCGGCCGCGAGTTGGGCCAAGGAGGCGCCGGCGGAACTCACCCCGGCCATCCGGGCGGTGTGCATTCGCCTGGCGGAAATGGTCGCCGACCAGCGGCACTACCTCACACCCCTCCCCGAACCGCAGGAATCCGAACGCCGCGAGGTGCTGGAGATGCTGGCCGACGGGCTTCGTAGTAAGCCGATCACCGACGGAATCGAGCAAGACCTGCAGCAGTTGGCCGACCTAGAGCTTCGGTCCACTGGCAGCTGGGCCATGGTACCGACGGCCCAGGCGCAGTGGATCACCACGGCCATCCAGTTTCTCGACGGCCGCGCGTCGCAGCTCCCCGAGGAGGTCGAGACTTGTTATTGCCGCGACTGTGCCCGCGCCATCGGCTCGCCGGTGACGGTGTGGGCGCGCTTCCCCACCCGACACTTTCGGTTCACCGGTGCCGATCCCGTGCGCTTCGAGTCCTCGCCGGGGATCGTGCGCACGTTCTGTCCCCACTGCGGCTCTTCGCTGACCTATCACACCGCCGACGGGGAGAAGGTCGACGTGTCCGCGGCCACCCTCGACGCTTCCGAGCGGTTTCCGCCCACCTCCGACGGGCCCGGCGCGCCGCCGTGGCTACAGGTCCGGCTGCGCGGGCAGAGCCAGGGCGAGCGCCGGTGAAGGCCCCGTGGTTCCAGGTGGATACCTTCACCCAGACCCTGTTCTCCGGAAATCCGGCAGCGGTGGTGGTGTTGCCCGAGTGGATCGAGGACGAGCGGCTCCAGGCGATCGCCACGGAGAACAACCTCTCCGAGACCGCCTTCGTGGTCGAGAACCCGAAGGGATTCGACCTCCGCTGGTTCACACCCGCCGTGGAGGTGGATCTCTGCGGCCACGCGACCCTGGCGGCGGCCTTCGCGTTGTTCGAGCACGGCTTCGCCGAGGGAGACGCGTTGGTGTTCCAGTCTGCGAGCGGCCCGCTGGCCGTGCGCCGTGAGGGGAGTCTGCTGGCGATGGACTTCCCCGCCCGTCCTCCCGTGCCCGTCGATGCCATGCCCGAGCTGGCCGAGGCCCTGGGAGCGGAGCCCGCGGAGATCCACGCGTCGCGAGACCTGCTCGCGGTCTTCGCGACCCAGCGCGAGGTCGAGGGGCTCGCGCCCGATCTCGCAGCGGTGTCGCGACTCGACACCTTCGCGGTGATCGCGAGCGCGCCGGGAGAGGCCGTCGATTTCGTCTCGCGCTTCTTCGCGCCTCAGAAGGGAGTTCCCGAAGATCCGGTGACGGGCTCGTCGCACTGCACGCTGGTTCCCTACTGGGCGAAGCGGCTGGGGAAACAACGCCTCCACGCGCGCCAGCTCTCGGCCCGGGGCGGGGAGCTCTTCTGTGAGCTGATGGGGACGCGCGTGAAGATCGCAGGCCACGCCATCGAGAGCCTGCGGGGTGAGATTCGGATCCGCTGAACAACCGGCGCGGGACCGTGTGCAGGGAGGTCGATCGTGACGGAGCCCATCACGGGACCCCTGCACCACATCGACATCTCCATCGGGTACCCCGAGCGATCGATCCCGTTCTATGCCGCCTTCTTCGAGGCACTCGGCTACCGGCGCTGGAAGCTTCCCCAGCCCGACTGGCAGGAGCCCGATCCCAAGCGGGCCACCTGGGGAATCCGCACCCCGGGCGGTGCGATCTTTGGAATCGAGGTTCGCCCCGCGCGGCGCGAGAGCCGCGACCGGAAGTACGACCGCACTCAGCCGGGTCCACACCACTTCGCGTTCCACGCCGCCTCGCGCGAGGTGGTAGACCAGGTGCACCGCGCGATGTGCGAGGTGGGGGCCACCGTGCTGGACCCACCCACCGACTACAGCGGCCAGAGCGGGTACTCCGAGGGGTACTACGCCGTCTTCTTCGCCGACCCCGACGGCCTGAAGCTCGAGGTCGTGTGCAGCCCGTCGGGCAGTCGCTGATCCGCGGCGATCGCCTAGGCTTCGGAGACTCCGTACGCCTGAGCCACACCGGAGGGAACGTGAAAACCGGTCGAGCGGCCGCCGCCGCACGCTGTCTTGCGGTCTTTCTCTCTTGCAGTTTCAGCGCTGCCGCCAGCGCTGAAACGCAGGTTCTGCTGCGCGACGACTTCGACGGTAACGCTCTCGACCCCACGAAGTGGTTCGTGCCCACCGGGGACGGGACCTTCTTCGGGAGGACCCAGATCCGGCCGCCGAGCGTTCCCCTCACGGTCGCGGACGGCAGGATCCGGTTGCAGCTCGACACGTACAACCCCTGCCCGATGGTACCGTGCGATTCCTTTCTCGGGTCCGAGTTCCGCTCAGTCGACAGCTACGAAGTCGAGCTGGGTCTCGAGTTCGAGGCCCGGGTGCGCTTGGTCGCTCCGCTGCCGGGTGGGCTGGTAGGAGCGGTCTTCTCCTTCGTCTTCCTGCCCCCAGACCGCCGCGACGAGATCGATTTCGAGCTTCTCAGCAACGACCTGGTCGCGTCCGAGGAACGGGTCTTCACGAACGTGTTCGAGAACGACGATTTCTCGCAGCCGGGTGCGAAGGCCTTCGCGTCCGTAGCGGGACTGGATCTGTCGGCCTTCAACACCTACACGGTCCGCTGGTCGCCGGACCGAGTCGAGTGGTTCGTGAACGGTGCTCTGGTCCGGACGGAGACGACGACGGTGCCCGACGACCCGATGAACGTGCGCCTCAACTTCTGGGCGCCAAACATGTTCTTCGTCGAGGCCTACGACGCGAGCCTCCAGCCCGCAGCGGCGGAAGAGGACAACGAGATCTACTTCTATGAGGTCGACTACGTCGAGATCCGGCGCGTAGTGGTGAGTACACCGCTGCTGGAAGCGCCCGGGCTGCTGCTGATGGCGTTGGCGCTCGGCGCGGCGGGCGCATTCGCGGCTCGCCATGGGCGTGGGTTTCGGGGGAAGATCGCCTAGTCGCCGAGTCGGCTACCGCCTCTACACTCTCGGCGTCCGCCGTCGTCCAACCCGGTCCAGGAGGGCCGATGCTCGACTCGCTCGCCAAGCTTCTCGCCGCCCTCAACTCCGAGACCGAGCCCGGACAGATCACACTCGGCTTCTGTTTTGCGATGGTTGCGGGCTTCACGCCCCTGTGGAGCCTTCACAACCTCCTGGTCCTGTTGCTCGTCCTGGTTCTGCGCGTGAACCTGTCGGCCTTCCTGCTGGGGTTGGCCTTCTTCTCGGGCGTCGCCTTCGCACTCGATCCGCTGTTTCATCGCCTGGGCCTGGCCGTCCTGACGGCGTCCGGGCTGGTGCCCCTCTGGACCGCTCTCTACAACCAGACGCTCTGGCGTCTCGAGCAGTTCAACGACTCGATCGCGATGGGGAGCCTGCTGGTGTCGCTCGCGCTGTTTGGTCCGCTTCTGTTCACGGGCAACGCGCTGATCGTCCGCTATCGCGCACACGTGCTCGCGTGGGTCCAACGCACCCGGATCATGCAGTGGCTCCAGGCGACCCAGTTCTGGAGGCTCTACCAGCGCGTCTCCTCGCTGCGGGAGCTGGCCTGATGCAGTGGATCCGCTGGCAGGGAGTGTTCGTGTTTGCCGGATTCGTGGTCGTACTGGGCCTGGTCTGGTGGCTGGTCGTGGACACGCTCGCCGAGTGGGCGATCGAGCGAACCGGGACGGCGATCGTCGGCGCGCGGGTCGATCTGGGAGCCGCCAACGTCACGCTGTTTCCCAGCGGCATCGAGCTGTTCGCGCTCGAGGTCACGGACCCGGACCACCCGATGCGAAACGCCATCGAGGTTCGACGGATCGCCGGCCGGGTCGACGGCCTCCAGCTCCTGCGCCGCAAGCTCATCATCGACGAGCTCGCCGTCGAAGGCGTCCGGTTCGGGACCGAGCGCGCGCGCTCGGGGGCGGTCGAAGCACGCGAGACCGCGCGCGGCAGGGTCGGCAACGCCGCCGGGCGCCTGGCAGAGGCGATCGAGCTGCCGTCTTTCGAACTTCCCGATCCAGAGGCCCTGCTCGAGGGCGAAGAGCTCGAGTCGCTCGCGCTGATCGAGTCGCTGCGCGCCGAGGCCCAGCAGGAGAAGGCCAAGTGGGAGCAGACGCTCGACGAGCTTCCCGACCCGGAGACCTTCGACGACTACGCGCGGCGGATCCAGCAGGCGAGAGAGGGCGGCGTGCTCGCCCGGGTGGCGAAGCTGGCCCAGCTGGCCGCCGACGTGCGCAAGGACGTCGGGCAGCTTCGCGAGGCGGCGAGCCGTCTCGACGAGGACCTGAAGCGGCTACGGGAGCGGGCCGCGCAGGTGCGGGCGGCACCGCAGCGCGACATCCGGCGGCTGCAAGACCGCTACGGGCTCTCGCCGCAGGGCCTGACCAACCTGAGCGGCCGGCTCGTCGGCCCGCGGATCGACTCGCTGGTGCGGCAGGGGCTGCTCTGGTACGACCGCCTGTCGCCCTTGGTGGCGCGGGCGGCAAGGGCCGCGGGCGACGGCGGCGCGGAAGTGGTGGAACGAGTGCGCGGACGCTCGGTCCTGGTGCGCTTTCGCGAGGACCCTCCCCTCCCCGACTTCCTGATCCGGCGGGCCACCGTCTCGATCGAGATCGAAGCGGGGATCTTCGAGGGCACCATCACCAACATCACGCCCGATCAAGATGTGCTCGGGCAGCCGCTCAGGTTCGCCTTCGCGGGCCGCGAGCTCGACGGAATCGACGCGGTCGATGTCGACGGGGAGTTCAACCACGTGAAGCCCGAGGCACCCGTCGACCGGCTCGCGGCGCGCGTGCGCGGCTTTCGGCTGAGCGAGGTGACCCTGTCGGAGAGCGAGCGCTGGCCCATCCGCCTGACTGCGGGACGAGCCGATCTGCACGCGCAGGGCGAGGTCCGCGCGGGCGTGCTGGCAGCGGACCTGGGCGCGGTGTTGCGCAACGCCTCGCTCTCCGCCGAGTTCGCCGAGGACTCGGCGGTGGCGAACGCCCTGTCTCGGACACTCGAGGAGGTCGACGCGTTCGATCTGGGGGCCAAGATCACGGGGACGCTGGCAGACCACGACGTAGTCGTCCGCTCGAGCCTCGACCGCCTGCTCACCCAAGCCGTCGAGAGCCTGATCAGCGGACAGATGCGACGCCTCGAGATTCTGGTGCGCAGCCGCGTCGACCAGGCGCTCCACGGGCCCCTCGCCGACCTCGACTCGCAGCTGGGCGGACTCGACTCGCTCTCCCACGAGTTCGCCAACCGGATCGGCCTCGCCAACGGCGTGCTGGGCGAGGCCGGCGGCGGCGGAAAGAAGGGCGGACTCAAGCTGCCCGGCGGATTCAAGCTGCCCGGCGGGTTCAAGCTCCGATAGCGGAGCGAATCCTCAACCTCGTGGCAAGTTCGGATCGCGAAGACGCAAGTGTGCGTCAAGGCGGTGCGCGGAAGTTCAACGGCGGCGGAACTTTCTCGTAAGCCTTGAATTCTCTTGCGCTTTTGACACCATCCTGGGGTTCCCCCCACTCAATTCTAGAAGACTCCGTCCGCGCGGGACGCGGCTGCCACTTTGTGCACCGCGACTTCGAGTCCGATCAGGGGAACGAGATGTGACGGGCAACCACCAGCCGCTGAGCCCTCTCCGCACGCGCGCGGAAAGCCGCCCCCGCGGCCTCGCGAAGCTGGCGCTGTGGGCAAGCGTCGCGCTGTCGCTGGCGCCGGCGGTGCGCGCCCAGGAGGAATCGGTGGTGCTGCGGCTGCGCGCCCAGCGCCTCGCCGCCCAGGGGCACTGCGAGGACGCGATTCCCCTGCTGCGCCGGGTGCGCGAGCAGACTCCGGGCGACGCCCGCGCGGCGCTGCTCGAAGGCACTTGCGGGGTT
>JACZXC010000185.1 GCA_022571825.1 Myxococcales bacterium
CACGCGTCTGAGCTGGATTTCACCCCAACGCCCGCGCACGCTCGGCGTGCGCAACGCGCGCACCAAGTTCGAGGTCTCCGCGTGAAGCTTCTCGTGGGCGCTGCCCACCGCCTTGAGCTGCTCGGTGAGGCGTGAGTAATGGCCGTGGCGCTCCTTCTCGATCTCCTGGAGCTTGACCTGGATGCCGGTGAGGGCCTGGCTGATGGGGTCGACGAGCTCGTCGATGGCCTTCTCGCGGTTCTCGAGCTCGGCGGCGGCGCCTTTCTGGAACTCGCCGAGGGAGGCTCGGGCCAGCGTGATGAAGGACTGGTTGTTCTGACGCAACGCCTCGCCGGCCAAGGCCTGGAATGCGTCCCGCGAGTGGTTGCCGACCCGCTGCCCCTGGCGAAGCCACGCCCCCATCGCCACGCCCGTCACGGTGGCTCCCACCGCCAAGCCGAGCAGCAACACCAGAACGGTTCCCGTGTCCATCGATCCCTCCACTGCCGACGCCCCGGTATGGCTGTGGGGCCGGTCCGGAACGATCGCCGACCCGTATGTCAGATTCGGTCACGACGAGGCCGAGAGGGTTCGCCGAGAAGCGTACCCCGTCGAGCCGGATGGGGCACCTTGCCAGCTCAGCGCGCGTGAAGGCTTCTGTCCGCGTGCCAGTCGGTCCGCGCAAGCGCTGAACCCGCTTCCAGAGGAAAAATCTCACGTACCCGAGGTTGGGAGGTTGACATCCAAAGGCCCGTCGGGGCTACTCTGGCGCGGCCCGAAACCGCCGAGGAGGAGCACCACCGTGGAACAGCGAATTCTGGGGAAGACCGGCATCACAGTCAGCCGCACCTGCCTCGGCGCGATGATGTTCGGCGCCATGGGAAATCGGGACCCCCGCGATTGCGTCGGGATCATCCATCGGGCCCTCGATGCCGGCGTGAACTTCATCGATACCGCGGACGCGTACTCCCGGGGAGAATCCGAGGAGATCGTCGGACAGGCGCTGAAGGGCCGGCGCGATCGGGTCGTGCTCGCCACGAAGTTCTTCGTTCCCATGGGCGAGGACCCCAACATGAAGGGCGGCTCACGCCGCTGGATCGTGGAGGCGGTCGAGAACAGCCTGCGCCGCCTGGGAACCGACTACATCGATCTCTACCAGATCCACCGCTACGACGACGCCACCGACCTCGAGGAAACCTTGTCGGCCTTGAGCGATCTGGTGCATCAGGGGAAGATCCGCTGCTTCGGGTCGTCGATGTTCCCGGCGGATCGGATCGTCGAGTCGCACTGGATCGCCGAGAGGCGCGGCCTGCTGCGCTTCCGCTGCGAGCAGCCCTGGTACTCGATCTTCGCCCGCGAGGTCGAGCGCTTCGTCCTGCCGGCCTGCGCGCGCTACGGCATGGGGGCGATCATCTGGAGTCCGTTGGACGGCGGCTGGCTCACCGGTCGCTACCGCAAACCCGAGGATCTGGGTGAAAAGACCCGGATCGCGGCCCTGGCCCGAATGCGAGGCAAGGACTTCGATCCGGCCAGCGAGCTCAACCTGCGGAAGTTCCAGCTCGTCGACGCGCTCTCGAAGATCGCCGCCGACTCGGGCCTCTCGCTCACGCACCTGGCCCTGGCCTTCACCCTGGAACACCCGGCGGTCACGGCGGCGATCATCGGCCCGCGCACCCGGGAGCAGCTCGACGATCTACTGACGTCCGTCGACCTGCGACTCGATTCCGAGATTCTCGATCGGATCGATCTACTGGTTCCGCCGGGCACCAGTGTGAACGGCATCGACCCGACCTCGCGTCCGCGGGGGCTGGGTCGTCGGGTTCGACGCCGCAGCGCCTAGGGCTGGCCGACGATCGCCCGGGCCGCGACCGGGAGCATGTCCATCCCGGTGACCTCGCCGAACAGCGGCCGGCGAGCGCGCTCCTTCGCGCGGAACTGCCGCTCCTCGAGCACCGATTCGAACAGCGCCATCAGCTGCTCGGCGGTCCGCTCCCAGCGAAACGCGCGCACACGCTCGCGACCGCGCTTGACCAGCATCTCGCTCGCTCCGGGAGCGAACAGGGCGCTGTGCATGGCGCGGGCGAGGGAATGGATATCGTGGGGATCCGCGTAAAAGGCTGCGTCTCCCGCCACCTCGCGAATGGTGGGCAGATCCGAAGCGACCAGCGGCACGTCGCTGGCCATGGCCTCGAGCAGCGGCAGTCCGAAGCTCTCGAGGTAGGAGGGGAAGACGAAGAGCTGGGCTTGGGCGTAGTAGCGGCGGATCTCGCGGTAGGGCACCTCTCCGAGGATGTGGATCGACTCGGCCAGATCCCCTGTGGCACGGCGGGCTCGCTGCATCTGCTCGAAGTAGGGCGCGTCCTGGTTGTCGCCGACGATCACGAGGTCGGGAAGGTCCGGCCGCTGACGGGCCAGCTCGGCGTAAGCCTCGATCAGCCGGACATAGTTCTTGTAGGTGTAGATGGAGCTCACGGACAAGATGTACGGGCGCTGCCAGGGATCGCGCGCCTCCCGGGTCGGGCCCCATTCAGCACGGTCGATTCCGTGGTGGATCCAGCTTCGCTTTCGATCCGGGATTCCCAGGGAATCCCCGATCGTCTGTGCGGAGTGCTCCGATACGAAGTGGATCCGGTCGCAGTGCTTGGCCGAAAGCCGCGCCAGCCGGTTCAGGATGCCGAGTCGCAGCTTCTGACGCAGCGGCCAGTCGACCACGGACCGCTCGAAGACGTTCAGGTTCTGGAAGCTGGCAATCACCGGGCAGGGCGCAGTCACCGGGGCATACTCCCCGACCGAGTAGAAGACGTCTGCCTTCCACTGGGCTGCGAGCCTTGGAGCCTCGACGTAGGTGAAACGCAGGCGCCTCGCGAGGCTCGGCTCCCTCAGTCGATCGATCTCCAGGTTGGGAAGCGACGGCATCGATTCGGCCAGCTGCGAGCTTCGAAGGAAGACCCGGAACCGGTCGCCCGGGTAGCCGCGCGCGAGGTGCGGAATGATGTTCACCGCGTAGGTGAAACCACCTCCACCCTGCACCATGGACATATCAATCATGAATCGCCGGCCAGCTCTCCGCATCGGACCTCCCGAAACGCGTTCCACCCTATGCATGTAGTGGGGGGTTGGGGGGCGATGTGACACCGGGAGATTCCGTGGCGTTCCCCGCGGGGGCGGATATCCTTCGCGGGCCGTGTCCGCAGCCGACGACCGGAAAACGCGGGTTCTGCTCGGACTGACCGGGCTCGAGATCGGAGGGGGCATTGCCAGCGTGGCCCACAGCTTCACCCGGGCCCTGGACGAGATGGCGGGGGAAGGGTCTCTCGGACGGGTCGACCGGGTGCTTCTTCGGGACGATCCGGCAGCGCCGCCTCGGGCCCCTCCACACGGTGACCAGCAGCTCTCGGGGAATCGACAGCTTCGATTCGTGTGGCAGATCTGGCGCAGCCTTCGACGTCACCGGCACGATTTCGTCTTCTTCGACCAGCTGGGCCCGGCGCGGAGCACCCAGCTACCCCTCCCCGGTTTTCCGCCTCCCCGCTATGCCATCTTCTGCCACGGCATCGAGCTCGAGGGGGCCGATCGGGGGCAGCGGGGACGGACGCTGCGGGGCGCCTGGCGGCTGCTGACGAACTCGGAGCAGACCGCGGACCGGGTGCGCCGCCTAGATCCGGGGCTCGCGGACCGGATCCGGGTGACCCCCCTGTGTATCGACCCCCGCAAGATCGGGGCCTGGGCGGTCGGGGAGCTCGCATCGGGGGCGGGTCGGGCCCTCGCCGCTCTGATGGTGGGGCGCATGTGGTCCGAGGAACGCGGCAAGGGCCACGATGCGGTGATCGAGGCCTGGGCTCGGGTCCGCCGCCGCGTACCGGACGCGGAGCTCTGGATCGCCGGGTCCGGAAACGACCGGCCACGGCTCGAGGCGAAGGCGGCGCAACGGGCCCCTGGCGGGGTCCGATTCCTGGGCTCGGTGTCGGATGCCGAACTGGGCCGTCTCTATCAGCGCGCCGCCGTCTTCGTCATGCCGAGTCGCCAGGAGGGCTTCGGTCTCGTCTACGCGGAGGCCATGTGGCACGGACTGCCGTGCATCGGGTCGACCCGGGACGCCGCCCGCGAGGTGATCGAAGCGGGCGAAACGGGTTTCCTGGTTCCCTTTGGCGACGTCGAAGCCATCGGCGCGGCGATCGCGGACCTGCTCTCCGACGAGGAGCGTCGCGACCGCATGGGCGAAGTGGCCCGCCGGCGGGCGCGTGAGCGGTTTGGCTACGCGAGCTTTCGCACCGCGCTGCGGGCCGCCCTCGATCTTCCGCCGGTCTAGAACCACGCCCGTCTAGAACGAACCCGACGGAGCCCTAGCCATCGTCCCCGTCCGCTGCCCGATGTCGGGCCACGCACTCGAGCAGGTCCGTGCGGAGTCGTTCGGCGAGCGGCTGGTTGCGGGCGGCTGCATCGGGGCCCGAGAGCTGGGACGAAGCCGGGCGGGTCACGATGCCGTCCGCCGGCGAGATGGTTCTGGGTGCCGGAACTCCAGCCGCGGCCAGCCACACCACCAGGGTCCGAGAGGCCTGGGCCTTGAGTCGACCGACGAATGCGCGAGGGCCCCCGATCCCCTCCGAGGAATCGGCCCGGCCATCGTCACAAGACACGAGGACCAGCGGCAGCGCGCCGCCGGCCAGATAGTGTCGGATCCGCGACAGGGCGTGATCGGGGTGCTGGAACACGTGAACCCGTGGAAACAGAGGGGACAGCGACTGCTTGGTCCATTCCAGGGCGTCCAGGTGTGAGTCGATGACCACGACCGGTTGCCTGGCCGGCGACGGGATCGCAGCGCTGGCGGGCGATTCCGCGGCCTCGTCGGTTGGAGGGCGCGAACGCGCCTCATCGCTCAGGCGAGTCGCTTCCATCATCAAGTACTGGGGTTGGATCCCCGTCGCGGTCAGGACCTTCGGATCGGCGGGCTCGCAAGCATCCCGGACGTCGAGGCTGAATTCCCCGGATTCCCACCCGAGCAGCTGGATCACGGAGGTCTCGACGCTGTCCCCGAGCACGGCCTCTAGGCGATCTTGAGTGATGACACCGCGCTGGATCAGGATCGTCTCGACGTCCTCGTCCCCACGGTCGGCCTCGGCCTCAGCGGAGTCGAAATCTTCTTTGCCCACGATACCGCCATCGACCAGGACCCCGCGGAGATCGGTTGGCCCGCCGGGCAGGACCGCGCCCCGCACGAGGCCATCCTGGAGCACGATTCGCCCCTCGCCCTCGGCCCCGCGCAGGCTCAACACTCCCGATTTCCTAGCGAGACCGATGATCTGCAGCAACTCGGCGAGAGCGAGATCCTCCAGGCTCCCAACCAGGCCCATTTCCCCTCCACGGCAGTCTCTTTCGGAACGTCCCGCGCCGACTGCAAAGACGCCCGCATGGAACGGATCGGCTGACGGGATGTGGACTTGATCTGCCGAATTTCCTCACGCCGAAGAATGGAGCGGTTCTGGATGATTCCAATATTCGTCCAGACGGGGCTTCATCTACCCGCCCCAACGCCGATACGACCGAGATGGGAGGGAGTGTGCAAAGCGAGAATCCGACGGTGGTCGTCTTCGACGGTGCAGCGGAGTTTCGAGAAGCGCTCCGGGCCGGACTGGGCGCGCTCGGAATCGACGTTCATGTCGCGGGGTCCTGGAAGGAAGCCCAGGAGCTCCTCGAATTGGGCGGCGTGACCCCCGCCCTGGCGATCGTGGACGCGGACCTTCCCGGACGGCCACCGGAGCTGGGGCCGGAGGCGTTGGTTCAGTGCGCCGATGAGGGCTGCTCGACGCTCATCTCCTGCGAATCCGGCGCGGTGCGCGAAGAGATCGCGGCCCGGAGCCGTCGAGACGGCGTGGTCGGGTACCTGGATCGATCGGCCGAGCTGGAAGAAACCCTCTTCCGGGTGCAGGCGCACCTCGCGGGGCGCTTGACCACCAGCTATGTGTCGGCGCTCCGGACACGGACTCTGGCGCCGGTTCAACTGACCCCGCTCGACGGGGACGACCGACGCCCGCAGGTTGGCCTGGTGCGAAACCTGTCCCGCACCGGAATCCTTCTGAGCGTGGTCAAGCCGCCGGCCGTGGGCACCAGGCTCAGCCTCTCGTTTCGATTGCCGGCGCGGATGTCCCCGATCGAGTGCACGGGGTGGGTCATCTGGGCCGAGAGTGATGGGCCCGGCGACAGCGGCTCGGGCGTGGGGATCGAGTTCGACGAATTGGCCGCCGACGATGCCGAGGCGGTCTCCGGCTTCGTCCTGGAAAAGTTGAGAAGCTCCACGGGCCCGATTCGCTAGCGGTTGAGGGCGGA
>JACZXC010000186.1 GCA_022571825.1 Myxococcales bacterium
TCCCTCTCCTCCTCGGTGCAATAGCGTTCGTCCAGGGTGTGGGAATGGTTGTGCTGCTCAGGGTTCGCGCCTTCAACCCGATTCAGGGAGGCCGGCTGGATCCGACATCCAAAGAGGGTGCCGCGCAACTCTTCACCACCCTGATTCTGGCGTGGGTGCTTGCGGAGTCAGTAGCACTCTACGGTCTTGTCCTACGCTTTCTGCAGTTCGAACTTCTCTATTCAGCATCATTTGCGGCCGGTGGTGCTCTTCTGTTGTTCCTTGGCAGACCTTGGCAATCAAGACTAGGACGACCAGCCTCGGCAGCTGATATGGCTGGTTCGAACGCTCCTCTCAGCTGAGGCTGCGCGAACGACGCATCGCGATCTGGAGGTAGGAGTCGAGCTCTGACCGCCGACATCGCGGCCCGAGCCTTCCGGAGGTCCGACCGCTGCGCGACTCGATCAAGACCGTCGTCTTCTCGCTGATTCCCCTGTGCGGGCTGATCGCGCTGGCCGAAGCCGTGCTGCGCCTGGGCGGCTGGGACGATTCCCCCATCGCCCCGTACGTGATGCCCGGGGAACCCGAGGGACTGGTGCAGCTCGACGAGGACCTCTTCTGGTCGCTCCGCCCGGACCAGGAGGTGTTCTTCTTCGGCGTGCCCGCCCGCACCAACCGCCTCGGGCTGCGCGGTCCCGAGGTGAGAAGGCGCCGGGACCGCGAGTTCCGCATCCTGTCCCTGGGCGAGAGCTCCGCCTTCGGCAATGGCGTGGGCGACGCGGAAACCTACGCCGCCCTGCTCGAGGCGCACCTGAACCGCGCCGCCGGGCAGGACCGATTTACGGTGATCAACGCCGGGGTGCCCGCCTACACCTCGTTCCAGAGCCTCGTCTACCTCAAGGAACGCGGACTCGCCCTCGAGCCGCAGATGGTGCTCTTCTACCACGAGGCCAACGACCTGCTCCCAACGTACCTGCGGGCGTCGGACAACTCGGTGCTGGGCATGAACCTGTCGGACCCCGAGCGCCACGCCGACCGCCTGCGCCGCACCCACCGACGACTGTTGGCGTGGTCGGCGATCTACCGTTTCATTCGCTACCGGCTGGCCCTCTCCCGGATCGAGCGATTCCAGCAGACCGTGGGCGAGGAGTTCCGCCCCGCCTGGCCGGTGCAATTGGGCGACGCGCAGCGGAGCCTGAAGTTTCCGTTTCGCGTGCGCCTGGAGGAGCAGATCGAGATCCTGAGGGAGCTGGTGCTCCTCTCCCGCGAGCACGCCTTCGAGTTCGTGTTGATCCATCCCTCCTACCGCGACTCGCAGCCCCACACGTGCGTGTTCACCGAGTTCAGCCGCGCGAACCGGGTGCCGCTGATCGACGTGCATCCGCTGCTGCACCCCAAAGACGGACCCGATCTCTTCCTCGACAAGATGCACCCCAGCCGCCGCGGCCACGAGCGAATCGCCGACGCGCTCTTCGATTTTCTGGTGGAGAAGCGGCTGGTACCGCTGAAGCGGGCCTCGGACCAGGAGCCGCCGCACTAGCGCCAGGCGTCGCGGGACCAGGCGATCCGCGTCGAGCCGTCGGCCCCCTCAGCCGCCGCTCATCGCCGCGAGAACGTTCGCGCGACTGCCCAGGGTGTGGGCGATCCCGGAGAGCAGGGAGAAGACGCGCGCCACCAGCACGAAGTCGCTGGGCACCTGGGCGATGGGGTCGTCGCGAATCGCATCGAAGAGTTCGCTGGTCATCTCCTCGGTGAACTCGCCTTCGAAGCTTCCCGAGTCGCTGCGGCTCACCATGCGGCGGGCGATCAGCAGGAAGGGCTTGGTATCCCCCGTCTTCGAGCGGAACCCCAGTTCATCGAAGGCCCGCAACATGGCAGTTTCGTTGAACGTCATGAGCGAAAACATCAACTCGAACAACCCGAGCCCGAATCCTTCCGGCAGTTCCTTGGACAGTCCGAAGTCGAGGACGACGATCTTGCCTTCTTCGGTCACGAATAGATTGCCCGGGTGGGGGTCTGCCTGGAAGAACCCCGCGGCCAGAATCATGCGCACGTAGATATGCATCAGGTCCTGCATGACATCGACCGGGTCGAGACCCGCCGCCTCGATCTTTTTCTTGTCCGTGATCTTGATGCCTCCCACCAACTCCATGACCAGGACCCGGTGGGTGCCCAAATCCGGGTAGATCTCCGGAATCTTCACCTGCTCGTCCGCAGCGAACAGAGCGCGTACGCGCTCGGCGAACTTCCCTTCGCGCACGAAGTCCAGTTCGTAGCCGATATGGTTGGTGAGTTCGGTCAACAGCGGGAGCAGGGCGAGAGGTTGGGGATCGAAAAACTCGTAGATCCGACAGATCCGTCGCATGTTGGCGAGGTCGTTGCGAATGATGTCTTCGATGTCCGGGTACTGAACCTTGACCGCCACCTCGCGACCGTCGAGGAGCCTTGCGCGGTGGACCTGCGCCAGGGAAGCCGAAGCCAGCGGGGCCTGGTCGAATTCACTGAAGACCGCAGCGAGAGGCTTTTTCAGTTCACGTTCGACGACGGCTTGGATGACGCTGTAGGGCTTCGGAGGTACCGCGTCGTGACACTGCTTGAGGTGGGCGATGAACTCGGGCGGAAACACGTCCGAACGGGTCGCGAGCGCCTGGCACATCTTGATCATCACCCCGCGCATGTCGAGAGCCAGGGCGAGAATCCGCCGTGCGGTTCGTTCGTGACGCTGGCTCAGTTCGGCGTCGGTTCGCGGGGGTCGCCCGGTGAGCCTGCGGGCGGTGCTTGGAAGTTTGTATGACGACCAGACCACCGCAGCGGTCCAGCCGACCTTGATAGTGCGCTGTATTCGAGTCCGGAGATTCATGCAGCGGCTGGGCTTCGCGTCGAGGTGAATCCGGTCTCCGCGGGCGGCGTCCACGCCTGGTCGAGGGCGTCGAATTCCTCGAGCAGCGTCTTCGGATCTTGGGCGACCTGCATCGCCTGGATCAGGTTTTCGCGCAGGTCATCGCGTTGATCCCGCTGGCGATTGCGGCTCATCGCGTGAAGGATGCGATGCAGGAATTCGTCGATTACGACGCTGCCCGGGATTTCTTTCTCATCCACCGTTCGAATCGTTCGCGCCCGAACCTCGGAGAGTGCCGTGCGCAGGTACTCGACATGGGGTTTCTCGTCCTGTTGGATGAAGGAGACCATGTCGCCCGCCGCCTTGGGGTTGGCAGAGATTTCTGGGTCCGAGAGCAGACCGATACCCCACTCGAACGTTCCTTCGGCGAAAATCTCGATGACCATGACCTGCGACATGAAGGCCAGCATGCGTTCGAGCTGGGGATCGATCTCGGGGAAGATCGGGCCGGTTTTCGCGCGTTTCTGACGCCGGCCCATGATGCGCATCAGCACGTCGCCGGGAATCTTTGGATTTTCGAGGGCTTCGTCCCGGGCGGCTTCCCACATCTGCTTGTGCCCGCCTTCGTCCCGATAGCCCGATTCGTCCCGGGCGTGGGCTTCGAACAGCCCCTGGGTGAGGTGCGCGAGGGCGGTGCCCTCGAGTGCCTCGACGAATAGAGACTCGAGCTTCGGCACGCGGACGTCTCGGATCATCGCCCCGAAGCCCTCGACGATCGAGATGATGGTAAGGGCCCGAACGATCGGCTCCCGTACACCATTGCACAGCAGGAGTTTGGCCTGGGCGACATTGGGGTATTGCGGGGGCATCAGACTGCGGGGAATGTCGATCAGTTCGTGGCCTTGTTGGGTGAGCCTCTGCTTCCACGCGTGGATGGCCGGGGCGCGGTGCTGGGTGCGGGGCGAGAGATAAGTGCCATCTTCGAGGAACCCGCCGTGGCAGCGGATCTCGTTGGCGATCAGGGGCTCGGCGTAGTCGCCACTCGCCAGTAACTCCTGCTCGGTGTAAACCAGGCGACCGGGTTCGGGCTCGTGGACGGTGCTCATCTCGACTCCTCTGCACTCGAATCTAGCGCCGATCAGTCCTCGTCCGGAGCCCATGGGTGCAGGCTCTAACGCGAGACTCTACCAAAAGGCGAATGGAACGCGCCGTGCCACACAGTTGCAAGAAGCTCGTAGAAATTCTCTGCGAGACCAGACCGGAGCTGAGCCCGGGGAAGGCAGCCCTCTTGGTGATTGACATGCAAGAATGCCAAGTTCGCCGCGCTTGCGGGCAGCCACTACACCACCGCGATGTTGAACTCCTGGCGAATTTCTCGGAGCGGTCGATCCAGGTGCTGCTCGTAGCCCGCCCAAGGCCACTTCGAGACGAGCTGGCGGCTACGCCAAATCACGCGCAGCACGTCCGGAAAACAACGCGCGAACTCGAGAGCGATGCGGAGGTAGCCCGTCTCGCTAAAGATCTGGTTTACCTGTGGATGCTTGAAATACTCGAGGTACCCGCGAAGACCCGCGGTCGAGGCGAAGAGGGTCCAGGTGTCGATCAGCGTCTCACCCCGGAGGGAGGTATCACATCCGAAGACGACGTGTCCTGCGTCGTGCTGGCGAAAGAGTTCGGCAACGCCTTGCGGCAGGTTGCCGGGATCCAGCAGTCCCGGATTACGCTCGTAGTACTCCGCGATGGATTCGCGAAGGCTCTGAGCGGAATCTTGGGCTACGTAACCGGCTCGTTCCATCTCCCCGTGCCGCCGCTCAACGGGCCGGGCGCTCCGCCGCGTGGAGGCCGACCGGCACCGCCCTCAGCGCCCAAGTCTCAATACCAGATGCTACCACGCTTCGATTGGGCCGAGCGGTGCGGAGTGGGCCGCGCGATCGAAGACAATCCCGACCACCGCTCCGCAGTCTTCGATCGCCTGCGCCCCAGCGCGCCGAAGCTCTTCGGCAGACGCGTGCAGATCGACCTCGCGCCCCGCCCCTGAGCGCGTCCGCGGCCAAAGCGAGGGGGCTGTAATCAGCCCTCTCCGCCTCGAGCGAGATCCTGGATCCCCACCATCTGGTACGCGAAGCCCCCGAGGAAGTAGGTGAGCCACGCCGTGTAGTCGCCACTGACGTCCGCGGTTCGGAGGGCAGCGTAGTAGGCGTCGAGGTTGTCGTTGTAGTAGCTCGACAGCTCGAACAGGAACCGGAAGTCGTAGCCGCGCTGGTGGAGGAGCAGCGTCGTCAGCATCCGCGCGGTGCGCCCGTTGCCGTCCACGAAGGGGTGGATCCAGACCAGCCGGTGCTGTGCGACGCCGGCGAGGATCACCGGGTGAACCCAGGGATCGTCCGGTCCGTCTCCCTTCACCTTGGCGCCCTCGATCCAGGCGAGGAGGGCCTCGAGCTCCGGTTCCACCTGTAGCCAGCCGGGTGGGTGGTGGTGCACCACGACCGCGTCGCCCTCCACGTCGCCAACCTTCACGTCCTCGCGCCGGAACTCGCCCGCTTGGCGCCGCCCGCCCCGCACGCCGTCCATGAGCAGGCGGTGCACGCTGCGGAGATCCCCCTTCGTCACCACCGCGTCGCGCTGGTCACAGAGCCTGTCCACCGCCTCGAAGGTGCGCAGGTAGTTGCAGAACTCGCGCTCGGAGTCGCGAAGCTCGCGCGCCGGCAGCTCCCGGCTCAACGCGAACGCTGCCTCGAGCGTCAGTGAGCTCCCCTCGATCTGCGGCTCGCCAGCGCCTCTCGCACGTGGGTCCGGCTCCGGACCTCGGCGATCCACCCGGGTCGCAGCCGCACGGCCTTCAGGAACCCGCTCGTCTGCTCGATCGCCTTG
Organism: Myxococcales bacterium; assembly: GCA_022571825.1. Classification (GTDB taxonomy): domain Bacteria; phylum Myxococcota_A; class UBA9160; order UBA9160; family SMWR01; genus JACZXC01. Next base: position 5,690 of record JACZXC010000186.1, read on the forward strand.
AGCTGGCGGAGCATGCGCGGGGTGAGGTCGAAGCGCGGCGCGAAGCCCATGTCCGTGTATCGGCAGCCGACAGCCGGCCCAAAGGGAGGGTGGGTCGAGACGGGCCATCTGGTTCACGATGTAGGAAGAAACCTGCACGCGGGCAAAGCTTCCGGCGCGCCTGTTGCTGGATGTCCTGCCGGATCGGGATGAAGCGCGCTACGGACCCGCCCGCAGTCGCTGAGGCCCGCGCAGGAAGGGCGACTCGCTCCAGCGGATTCGCTCCTCGCGGCACCGGAGCTTCGCGAGCCTCGGCACCAGCGCCTCCAGGGCGATGCGCGCCTCGAGGCGCGCGAGGCTTGCGCCCAGGCAGAAGTGGACGCCGAGGCCGAAGGCGACATGACCCTGGTTGTCGCGCCCGATGTCGAAGCGGTCGGGGTCCTCGAACCGCTTCGGGTCGCGGTTGGCGGCGGCGAAGCACGGCATCACGATGGCGCCTTCCGGGATCTTCTCTCCGCCGAGCTCTACGTCACGGGTGGTCTGCCGGAACAGCAGCTGAACCGGGGAAGTGAAGCGAAGCCCCTCCTGGACGGCGGCGGGGATCAGCTCG